>MGZZ01000135.1 GCA_001802795.1 Ignavibacteria bacterium GWC2_36_12
AATAGTGCAATTAGAACAGCTAACAATGCGCTAATTTTTTTTATTCCATTGATATTTAAGAAAAAGTATAATAGCACTGTAAATACTACTAATTCAACTGTCATTAATGTCAACAATTCAGCTTTAGGAGCACCTGTCACTAAATAATTAATAATTGGGGATAACAGACCAACTACTAATGCAACATGAATCCTGAAAAAAATGATTGCAATTAATGGAGCGTAAAACATTGCCAACAGAACAGCGCCTAAAGGCGTACCGGTAGAAGGTATAAGATGAATAATAAATTGAAGGAATACCGAACCAGCTAATAATAAAACCGTTTCAACAATCTGAAGATTTTTTATAGCTTCAAATCCGACTGCTGATGAAGTAACTCTAAACATATCATAACCCCTTTTAAATGAATAAAATAAATCTTTCTTGTAGGTAAAAGTAAGGAATAATTAACAAAGAATAAATCACAAATTCTCGTCTCATCTGTCCAAGACTTGAAAGGTAAAAGAATATCAATCATTCTATGGACTTGGGAATTGTTTATTATAATTTTTCTTAACCACTTAGTAAATTCTATTGAGATTAAAACCAAAATTCTTTACTTTATTCCTGCGGGATAATTAAAATAAGCTAACCTATAAATAAAACCAGACCAAATAAATAATCCAATAAATCCAATCTTGCTTGCTGAGCAAATGTAACTTATGTGCCGAAGGTTTACTGGAGGCATTCCAACCGGAGAATTTGTTCAGTGGGTAAGCTGACACTTAATCAATAGTGCTTTGGCAATTTCGCCAATATATGATACCTGAAGCGACATTTTGCTAGGCAACATAGTGTGATTCTAAATACTACAATCGTAATATTAAATTATAGGTGCTAAGATGGATACAATTCTAATTTATGTGTTGGTAGTTGCGTTATTTGCAACCATTCCCGAGATCCTCGATATATTTTTGGCATATAGATCGCAAAATAAGATGCGGATCATTTTAATAGAAAAAGCATCCCTCGATAAATTAACGTTAAATGAACTAAAGGAATTTGTTAAAGAAAGTGGAAAAGCACCTCCGGGTATACCAGGTCTTTCTCGTGCCATCATTGCTTTAACTGTAATATTGATTTTGGGTATTGCTGTGTTTCATTTATTATTATTTGAAGGCTCTCCAATGGATAAGGATAATTCCCAAATTGTCAACAATGTCTTGAGCATGCTTGCAGGGCTTTTAGCTGCTATAACCGGATTTTACTTCGGAGGCAGAGCAGTGGAAAAGAAAGAGGAACCGGAAGAAAAATAAAATGTACAACCAAAAACATTACACTGTTATATTAAATAACTTATAACAGGATCGCCCGGCATTGTTAAAAGGTTTGTACATACAATACCCACCAATGCTTCTTTAGAGTTGGGAAGCACGACTTGTAAAATAAAATAAGGAGGAAATTATGCCTGAAGCAGCACTTGTTTTAAGTGGAGGAGGCGCTAAAGGCGCTTTCGAGGTAATGGCTGAAAAGTATGCCCGTGAACAAAAAGGCTACAAATGGAATATCATTGCTGGCGTATCTGTTGGCGCACTTAACGGAGTTATGATCGCATCCGAACAATACCAGCGGCTTGAGCAAATCTGGAAAACAATCTCAAATGATCAGGTATATACCGGAGGATTAAAGTTTTGGTCGATCGTTAAAATCATCTTTGGCGCTAAATCGTTTTATGGCAATGATCCCTTGCGTAAAATGATTGAGAAAGAAATTGATCCATCCAAAATCAAAACGCAGCTCAGGATTGGTTACGTCTCATTATTATCAGGGGAATATATTATGGCTGACCCTTCGAAACCTCCGTACATTGATAATTCCTCGTTGTTTAAGCAAGTAGTCCTTGCATCGACAGTTATGCCGATCATTTGGACGCGGGAAAATAAACCACCCTTTCTTAGTGCAGCTATTGATGGTGGGCTGCGAAACACGAGTCCACTTGGGGATGTATTAGAGTTCAATCCTGAAGTTATTGTTGTAATCAACTGTAATCCCCGAAAGCCACAGGCTGAACCAAAGTCAAATAATAACATTATCGAAATAACAAAGCGGTCAATTGATATTGCTCTGAACGAAATCCTTGCCGAGGACGTTGAGGAGTTTGACAGAATCAATAAGTTGGTCAGGCAGGCACACGAAAAAGGTTTCACTTTAACGAAGGATGATGGCTCAGCATACAGAGAATACACACTAAAAATAATTGAACCTGATGAATTACTCGATGATACACTTGATTTTTCGCAGCCTTCAATCAGGCGATCAATGGATGCAGGTTGGCAAAAAGCTAAGCAAGTTCTTTGAGACTGGACTGCAATTTTTAATTGAGCTATTGAGATTAAAACCAAATTTTTTACTTTATCCCTGCGGGTTCTAAGAAGAATAAGCTAACCGATAAATAAAACCAGATCAAATAAATAATCCAATAAAATTCAATCTTCCTTGATGAGCTAATGTGACTTATGTGCCTAGGCATAATTATTATTAAGCTACTATTGATTTAATAATTCTAAGAAAGACAGATTATGTCGGAAAATCAGGATGAAACGAATCAGAAAGCAAACGAATCTAAGAATTCTGAAGAAGGTGCTTTGCCTGTAAAGGTTGAGATTGAAGAATTTGACAAACGTATAAAAAACGTTGAAAAGATTGTTGATATGGTTAAAAATTTATCTGACCGTGCTTTTGAGTTTGGGACGGACTACCTCCTTAAGAAAACTGAAGTGGAGAGCAAGCAACTTGTTGTTGAAGATACCCAACATAAACGAACGGTCAGAACTCTCATTTTTCTTGTATCTGTAATTTTCTTATTCTGCACCATTGCGTTATTTCTACACGAAATTGATTTAATCAAGATTGTATTACAGTCTAGTCTAGCAGTTGCAGCCGGTGTTGGATTGTCAAGCCTCTGGAAAGGATATCAAAGAAAAAAGTCAAAATGAATAATCAAAGAGATTTTTTATACTAAAAAGAGATTAAAGTCCCCCTTCGGGAGAATTAGGGCTTTTTTCCAGTGTTCTATTAAATTATCAAAACTATTCTTCTTTTTCCTAAATCCATCACAGGTTTTCATAAAAGAAAACTCATCATCAGATAACATCTTAATGCAATTCATCAAAGCCCTTCCTGTGTGGTAAGTTCCTTCCAGTTAGTCAACTGACTAATCCAGATACTTCCTTTCAGTTCTGTCCGGTAAAAGGGCTCTTTCTCAAGGCTTCACTCGCACCTTTCTAATAAATATTGGTTTTAAACTGAGCACATATTTATGTAAATTGTTTTAAAATTAATCAGGTAAGAAAATGAAATATGGAGCAGTAAATATTGACCCCGAGATTATGGGAGGAACTCCTGTTTTCAATGGGACACGTGTTCCAATTCAAACACTATTTGACTACATTGAAAGTGGAGAGACTTTAGAGGAGTTTCTTGATGACTTTCCAACTGTAAGCCAGGATCAGGTTGTTGAAGTTCTGAAGATGGCAAAAAAAACTTTAACGACAGAAAAAATTCTCAATGAAACTTTTATTAGATGAGAATCTTCCTCGAAAACTTAAAGTTGACTTCGGGCCAGACTTTGAGGTAAAAACTGTTCGGGATATGGGGTGGACAGGGAAGAAAAATAGTGAGTTGTTAGAACTTATTGCATTAAACGGTTTCGATTTCTTTGTTACAGTTGATAAAAATCTGCGTTATCAACAAAACCTTGATAGGTTTGACTTTTCCATTTTCCTTTTAATATCTGTTAATAACAGGCGGGAAACACTTCAAAAACTTGTTGAAAAAATAAAAGACAGGATTAAGAAAAGTGATTACCTAAGATTAACGGAAATCACATAGCAGCAAGCCTGGAACTACAATTCTAAAAACTTATCAAATCCCTGCAACCTTCTGCCAGTGTTTTATAAACTCATCAAAATGACCTTTTCCTTTTTTGAACTCATCATTTGTTTTCATCAATTCAAAATTTTCGTCAGCTAACATTTTAATACAATTCATCAGGGCTCTGCCGGTGTGATAAGTTCCTTTCCATATCGTTCCTTTAGGTTCTGCTATGTAAAAAGGTTCTTTCTCTAGACTACCCCAATACCAATCCCCGTTTTCATGATCGATCAAATATTTCTTTATATAATCCCAAAGCTGTAGAAAAAGCTCATAATATTTTTTCTCACCAGGGAAAATTTTTGAAAAGAGGAGAAGCGCATTTAACCCTTCAGCCTGTGCCCACCAGACTTTTGTATCTTTTATTATTTCACACTTGTCCCGTTCGCGGGATTTGCCATTCTCTTCAAAGTAATAACCCTCATCAAAAAAACCGCCGTTTGAATTATCCCAACCATTTTCAATTGCATGATCAATCATTTTTTTCGCTTTTTTCAATGTCGTAATATCATTTTTTAATCCAAGTGCGTGAGAAGCTTCGAGCATCAGGAAAGCAGTTTCATAATCGTGCCCGAATGAAACATGATCTAACCCATAATTCTTTTTTCTTATTTCTTCAGGCGCATTTCTGAAAGAAACCGGGTTCCATTTATCATCGAAGAAAAGATTCAGGTATCCTTTTTCAGTTGTAATAACATCCCTGATTAAGAATAAAATATTTTTTAATCTCTCGTAAAGTTCAGGAGATTTCCAGATATTGTATAACTCCGTATATGCTTCTAAAAGATGAATGGACGAGTTTTGATCTTTGTATCCTACTTCAACTGCATCAGAAGCTTTGGTTTTGTATTCTGAACTTTTATTATATGGAATTCCTTTCCTTGTTAAAAACTGGAAATAACCGTTGTCTTTTTTATCGGCAGAGTTATTTTCTAACCAGCCAAAAGCTTCTTTGGCAAAATTTAATACTTCATTATCACCGGTTAACTCGTATAAAGCCGCCAGGGCAAATATGCCGTAAGCATTGCCATACATTCTTTTCTCATCAAAATAACCGTTATAATCCGACATCTCCCCTGCTCTATTTCTCATCTGGTAGAACCCGCCATACTCATTGTCCCACATTTTGCTTTTCAAAAACCTGTAACCGTGGTAAGCATAGTCTCTAAAAATTTTCTCATCTAAAAATGGAGTAACTTTTGATAAAGTCCATACATGGCGAGCCTGGGTAACTATCATTTTATCCTGCTCGGGAAGAACTTTCCAGTCATAACCAATATTGGAAAAATATCCTCCTGATTCTTCATCAAGAATCAACGGGTACCAATTTTTTAGAATGCCGTCTTTAAGGCTATATAAAAGTTCAGATAAAATGTTTTCTTTGTTCATTGATACATTAACTTATAAATTGAGAAACTTTTTATTCATTTCAATTTTTATGCTATAAATTCTTATGCTTAAAGAGAAACTTATTCCCGAATTTATTTATAATAATTATATAGTTTTATCAATTTAATATAAGGCGTATATTATTGCCTGGTGAAAATTTAAATACAATTATTCATCTGTGATTTAACAGTAACACAATTCAAATTAAGGAAGGCAAAAATTGGAAAAGACATCTAAGATAAAAGAATCTCCAATTTGGTTTATTACAATCCTAATCTCTGTAATCTCAATTATCTTTTTTATTTACTTACCGTTTCAAATAGACATGTCCTCCGAAACCAGCATAAAAAAACTCTACTATATTGATAATATCTCAGAGGCACATCTTAAAATTATTAAGAAGTTTAATGAAAAATATAAGAACCAGATTGAGGTAGTACCGATAAATCTGCCTTTTTATCATTTCACTACGAATGATAGAAAAGAAATATTAACACGTTCTTTAAGGAGCCGTGGAGATGGAATTGATATCTTTGCTGTCGATCTGATTTGGATACCGCGTTTTGCTAAATGGGGGTATACCATGGATAGAAGTTTCGATGAGAGAACACTTACTGAAGTGAATCAAATGGCGTTAAGGGCTTGTTACCATAATAATAATTTAGTGGCTTTCCCACTGTTTTTAGATATCGGGGTTTTATATTATCGTAAAGATTTGATACAAAGTATGCCGGATGGAAATGCCATTGAAGAAAAAATACAAAATTCTCTTACGTGGGATGAATTTATCTCACTCGGGAAACACTTTAAATCTCATATAGGACCTTACTATGTTTTTACCGGAGGCGATTTTGAGGGAATGCTATGCTGCTTCCAGGAGATGCTTTCGGTAGAAGAAAGTGCGAATGTCTTTGGTAAGAATAAAATAAATTTAAATGACCCGGCTGCAAAAAGAGCTTTAAAGCAGCTGGTCGACTTTATTTATAACTATAAATTTTCCCCTTACGAAGTAACAAGGTTCGATGAATATAACAGTTACCTTTATGCTAACGATAATAATGCTGTTTTTTTAAGAGGTTGGATAGGTTTTCATAAGCAATACAAAGGGTTTTTAAAAGATACCTCGAATATTTCAAACATGGAGATCGCCCCGCTGCCTCATAATAAAGGAGGCAATACCTCCGGTGTTTTTGGAGGATGGAGTTTAATGGTTTCAAAGTTTTCAAACAGAAAAGAAGAAGCACTCAAGTTTATTAATTTTATGTTCCAGAAAGAAAACCAGCAAATTTTATATGAGATGGGAGGATATTTGCCTATCAACACAGAAGTTTACACTGATAGTTTGTACCTGGAAAAACATGAAGAATTAGCTCAAATTCAAAAATTATTATCCTGGGGGAAACATCGTCCGTTTCTGGAAAATTATACCAGGCTATCAGAAATTTTGTCACATTCTTTTCATAAAGCATTAAAGAATGAGATTACTGTTGATGAGGCTTTAGCCCGGGCAACTAAGCAAATCAATAATGAAAAGATAATTATAAAATAACCGGGAGAGGATAATCAATGAAATTCTTAAAGAAACTTAAACATATCCAGTTCGGTTGGAAGCACATACTGGTCATATTTATAATCCTGATTATTTTCCAGGTGTTTGTATCACACCTGCAGCAAAATACTTTACGCGGTCTTCTCTCCGATACAATGGATTGGTACAAAAAAAATTCTGCCGAACAAATCGGTAACCTCACAACTACATCGCTGGAATTACTCCTTGAATCCGACCCACTCGATAACAGCGAAGATAAAGTTAACAGGGAGAGAAATATAATACATGCTTTGAACAGTATATTAAAACAGCCTTTAATGAAACGAAATGTGGAGGAAATGTGCGTTATTCTTCCCCATAACAATGGTTTTGTAGCTATGGATTTAGGTCAGGCACTTTATGCTTACTTTTATAATCGCGAGGTATCGGATACATTTATAAATTCCTCTTATCACAGAGCTGTTACGAGGTATGCAGGCATTCATAGTAACATGATAGAATCTGAATTGATTACCAGCTTTCAGGAAGAACAAAATATATTTCACGTTTATGTACCATTAGTTCCTTATGGAGAATACAGCGGTGCGGTATATTTAAAAATTCACCCGGATGTTTCATTTATCAGCCAGCAGATTTTATCAAGTTTTAACAAAACTATATTGGTTTTTTCTTCACTCATTTTAACCGGACTGCTGGCTATGTTTTATATATCGACATATACGTTGCGCGAAAGAGACGAGGCACGTGAATTATTGTATAAAGAAAGAGAAACGCATTTGCAGGAACATATTGCCCAGAAAAAAGAACACCTGTTTACTAAAAGAATTTATCACACTCATCATAAAGCAGAAAAAGTGATGGGATTTATTAATGAGGACCTGGAAAATGTTGACGAAACCAATATCAAAGAAATCAAATATAGAGTTTCAAAATATGCAAATTTTATATCGCGTGTTATCTACGACATGAAATGGTACAGCCCGCCGATACAGACCATGCGGAACCAGGCTTTCAGAACTAATTTAAACGAGTTGTTAAGGTTTATTATTAATAACATTTTTTTAAGAATATCATTTCCCGTTAAAAATATTGAATTTAAATTTAATCTGGATGAAAGTTTACCGTGTATTCCGGTAAATGAATTTGTGGTTTGGGAAGTTATTGAACCTTTGATTCAAAATTCGATTGATCATTCCAATAAAGATGTTATTATTGTTACAATAGGGACTAGTTATAACGAGATGGAAAAGTGTTCAACTTTAACAATTGAAGACAACGGACAGGGAATACTTCCTGATTTATTGATTAAGAATGAATTTGGTGTTAAACGCATATTCTTGGAAAATATATCTACAAAAGAAGAAGGTGAAAATTGCGGCTATGGTTGTTATCTGGCATATGAAATATCGAAAAGGTGCGGTTGGGAACTTGACGCAGCCAATCGTGAAAGCGGCGGGAGCAGGATTACTATATTCTTAAAACATTAACCATAATGAAATCTTTATGCTTGAAACTTGAAACGGGGTTTAGAAAATAAGATATTAGGCTTATATATAAATATTATTTGGGTAATTATTTTCAAAATCCGAAAACATTACTCTTTAAAATGTTCAGGAGTGTTTAATGCAATTCGATAAAGCTATAAACCTTCTTCTGATCGAAGATGAATCCTACGACGTAAACCGTATAAAACGAACTTTAGAACCTTTCAACGATAGGGTGATAATTAAAAGAATAGTTGCAGACGGACAATCGGCACTCAAGCTTTTGTCGGAGAATGAAGAAGATTATGATGTTATTATTATGGATTATCAGATCGTCGGACCTCTAACCGGTGAAAAGTTAATACGAAAAATAAAAACAATCGATCCGTTTATACAGATCATCGTGATAACTAAAATGACTATAAACGTAACCGATTTTGAATTTGCCAACAGGTTAATACAAGCCGGTGCAATGTGGTTCTGTACAAAATATCCTGCGGACATCAAAGAATTTATTTATCAACCCACCGATCTCCTTCTATCCATATTAAATGCTTATGAGAACAGGCGTCTTAAATTAGAAAAATCAAAATCAAATACTCAATTAAACCAATCGATTAACAAGATACTTAGTAGCAAAAAAATTATAGGCAAGTCTCCTGCAGTTACAAGGATGATCAAACAAATTGAAAAAGCAGCCCAACAGGATGCAACGGTTCTTATTTCCGGAGCTTCGGGAACAGGTAAAGAATTAGTTGCAACCCACATTCACTTTTTAAGCAAAAGGAAATATGAAAACCTGGTTACTGTAAACGCAGGCAGTATTCCACAAGACTTAATAGAAAGCGAATTATTTGGATTCGAGAAAGGTTCATTTACCGGAGCTGTAAACCCAAAAAAAGGGCTCTTTGAAGTTGCAAATAACGGTACAATTTTCCTTGATGAAATTGATGAATTATCCATGTCCTCACAGGTTAAACTCTTAAGAGTATTACAGGAGGGGGAGCTCGATAAAATTGGAAGAGTAGAAAAAGTAAAAGTTGATGTAAGGGTTATTGCTGCAACTAATATTGATCTGGAAAAAGCTGTGGAGATGAAGAAATTTAGGGAAGATTTATATTATCGCTTAAATGTTGTTTATATATATACTCCTAACTTACGTGAAAGAATTGAAGATATTCCTCTCCTCACGGAATATTTTATAAACAAGTTCAGTAACCAGATGTCTGTAGTTACACCAATAATAAGAAGTGATGCCCTCGAGGTATTACAGTCCTATGAATGGCCCGGTAATATAAGACAGTTACAAAATGTTATTCAAAGAGTTTTAATTTCTTGTGAGGGCGAAATAAAAAAAGACGATATATTAAGCGCTTTGGGTTCAAAAAAAATTGGCACCGTCACCGGTCCGGAATTCTGGTTCGGAGAGAAAATTCTAACATGGAAAGAAATGGAAAGTATTTTTAGGTGGAGATATATTAATTATGTAAAAGGCAAGACCAAATCCGAATCAGAAGCTGCAAGATCTTTAGGTATAGCCCCTTCAAATTTTTACCGTATGTGTAACAAACTTGGAATAAAATAGTCTAACTAAGAATTTACCGGTTTTTGATATATTTTTCCCCTGTAAGATTAGCACGATGTTTGGTATATTAATTACAGTTAATTATGCGTATTGTTGAAGGCAAAACAGGGAAAATTTAATGATTAGTAAGAATACTTTTCCGGCGTTGATATTTTTCTTCTTTTGTATTTTATCTGGTCTCGAGACTTTAAAACCACAAACAAACCCTGAAGCCCCTGAGTTTTCTTTCAGCCGGGGATTTTACGAGAACAGCTTCGATGTTGTAGTTACATCCCAAACAGATGGCGCAATAATAAAATATACTTTGGATGGCTCCGATCCTGTAACTTCACTAACGGCAATGATACAAGATTCACCTGCTACGATTAATATTGATCCTGATGCTTCATACGGTGAACGCGGGAAAACACCCGGCGTAATTCTTAGAGCATGTACTCTCGCACCCGATAATTCCTTGAGCGAGTCAATTACCAATACTTATTTATTTCTTAACAAGATAGGCGAGCTTTCACCTGATGGAGTAAAACCGGGAACTGGTTGGCCAAATCCTTCGACTTCTGGTCAGTATATTGATTACGGTATGGACCCGAATGTGCTTAATGATTCTCGTTACTCAAGTTTGATTGACGATGCGTTATTAGCAATTCCTACAATCTCGATTGCAACAGACATCAAAAATTTATTCGACCCTGGTAGCGGAATTTACATGAACGCAATGTCTGATGGCATTGAATGGGAGCGACCCGTTTCTGTTGAGCTGATAAACCCAGACGGAAGTGAAGGTTTCCAGATCAATGCAGGAATCCGCATCCGCGGAGGTTGGAGCCGACATAACGAAAATCCAAAACATGCATTTCGATTATTTTTCAGAAACGAATATGGCAATGGTAAACTGGAATATCCCCTGTTTGGCGATGAAGGCGTTGATGAATTTGATAAAGTAGATTTACGAACCAGTCAAAACTATTCATGGAGTTACCCCGGTCATCAGGGCGAATATAACACAATGAACCGCGATGTATTTTCCCGTGACTTGCAGGGTAAAATTGGTCAGCCTTATACAAAAAGCAGGTATTATCACCTTTACATTGATGGTTATTATTGGGGTCTGTTTCAAACACAGGAACGTCCTGAAGCCAGGTTTGCTGTAAGTTATTTTGGCGGTAGTGTTGAAGATTATGATGTAGTTAAAAATGGAGATAATTATAGCATAGAATCTACAGACGGCAATCTTGATGCCTATCAGGTTATTTGGAATTTGTGTGTTTCAGGATTTCAGAATAACTCAAACTATTTCAGGCTGCAAGGCTTAAATTCAGACGGTACATCAAATCCGGGCTATAATGTTCTTGTTGATATTGATAACCTGATAGATTATATGTTAGTAATTTTTTATGCGGGAAATTTCGATAGTCCAACATCTAAATTCGGGCAAAATAAAAGTGCAAACAATTTTTACGGTATTTACAACAGAAACAGTAATGAAGGTTTCAGGTTTTTTGCTCATGATGCCGAACATAGTTTAAGAACTACAGGCGGTGAAGGTCCTGGAATAGGTTTGAACGAAAACCGTGTAAACATAGGAAACATTAGTGGCGGCTATAAAATGACAGTATCGAGCTTTTCAGGCTTTCATCCCCAATGGCTTCACTTCAGGCTATCAGACAATGCAGAGTATAGAATCCGTTTTGCGGATCATGTTTATAAACATTTTTTCAATCTTGGCTATATGACGCCGGAAAAAGCAAAGGAATTGTTTCTTTCACGGGCACACGAAATTGAAATGGCAATAATAGGTGAATCAGCCAGGTGGGGAGACAGTTACAACGAACCTCCTATGAACAAAGACGATAACTGGAAGTGGGCAGTGGATGATATTGCTGAACATTATTTTCCTTCTCGAACGAACATTGTTTTTAATCAACTAAAAGATGTTAATTTATATCCTGATATTGACCCGCCTCTATTTTACAACAATGAAATGGAAATTATAGACAGAAGTTTGGAGATTGAGCCGGGATATAAATTGAAGTTGATGAATCCTAACAATACTGAAGGGGCAATTTTTTATACAGTCGACAATAGTGATCCGAGGAGTATTGGTGGCGAAATCTCCGCTTCTTCCGCTGATGGCGGGGACGAAATTGAATTAACTGTTAACACAACCGCAGTTATAAAAGCACGTATTAAAAATGGGGATATATGGAGTGCTCTTCACGAGATTATTTTATTTACGGGCGAAGAAATTAATAATCTTAAAATCACCGAGATTCATTATCATCCATTAGATAATGTATCCGGAACAGATACTATTAGCGATAACGAATATGAATTTATTGAATTGAAGAATACCGGTTCTGCTCCAATTAATCTTTCACAAGTATTTTTTGCTGATGGAATAGATTTCACTTTTCCCACCGGTACGGTTATAAATCCTTCCCAGTTTATTGTCCTGGCATCGAATAAGGAGGAGTTTAATGAAAGATATAATTTCTATCCTTTTGGAGAATACTTAGGACAATTAAGTAACGGTGGGGAAACGATAACCTTGGTAACTTTAGGAAGTGATACGATTTTTACTGTAAGCTATGGTGAGGAAACCCCGTGGCCCGCAACACCTGACGGTGAAGGATACTCTCTGGTCACAACTGAAAATAACCCAACTGGTAATTTAAATGATCCTTCGAACTGGAGAGTTTCGTATAATATTCATGGCTCGCCCGGCACTGATGATATTTCAACGTCAGTTAAGGACGAAAAAGAATTACCGGATAAAATTGAATTATTTCAGAATTATCCTAACCCGTTTAATCCCGATACGAGGATTCATTACGAAATAAAAAGTAAGGGTAAAGTTCGCCTTTCAGTTTATGATTTACTTGGAAGAGAGGTTTCGGTTTTGGTAAACTCTGTTCAAAATGCGGGAAGATATGATGTTACGTTCGAAGGTAACCAATTATCAAGCGGTATTTACTTCTGCAGATTACATACTGAAGATATAGTAATTACAAAGAAAATGATGCTGTTGAAGTAAGGATAAACTGGAGATTCAGCCGGGATTTTTTTTAAAATCAGAAAAGTGATATCACTCAAATGAGAATAATAAAGGGGATAATTCAAATAAAATTTTAATCCATTCTGCGTTATAAAAGGCTATGCAAATGAAAAAGCAAATCTGTACTTCTACAATCTTATTCTTTCTGCTGATCAGTTTTCAATCTCAATCAACAATTGCCCAGGTAAAGATGATTAAAAACGGTATCGAGTTGAAAACTACAGAACTCAATCTAAAAGTTCAATTTTATAATGATAAAGTTGTACGAATCACAAAATGGGTTCCTGAAGGTACTTCCGATAAACTGAGTTTATCCGTTATTAAAAAGAGTACAGAAAATTTAGAAATTAAGATAGAAGAAAATGATAACGAGGTTCTTCTTAAATCATCTAAACTGTTTTTAATTGTATCGAAAAATAGTGTCAACGTTGAATTCTTAACCACGGATAAAAATATCTTACTTAAAGAAAAAGGAGAAGTGTCTTTTAAACCCGTTGTTTATTTTTCTGATTCGGGATTTACGATCAGCCAAAAGTTTGAATTGACAAAAGACGAAGGAATCTACGGATTGGGAGAACAAACAGACGGTTATTTCAATTACCGGGGAAAAAAGATTTCACTTGCACAGGCTAACGTTGGAGCTTCCAGTTCTTTTCTAATTTCAACGAAAAATTATGGAATTCTCTGGGATAATTATTCGAAAACAATTTTTTGCGACAGCATCCCGCAAAATGCGGGAGAAGATAATAAAAGCATAGCCTCCTTTTGGTCGGATATTGGCAACAACATAGATTACTATTTTGTTTACGGTGAGAATATGGATTCAGTTATCTCCGGGTATAGAGATCTTACTGGAAAGGCTCCTATGTATGGTAAATGGGCTTATGGTTACTGGCAAAGTAAAGAACATTACGACACTCAGGCTGAATTAATGAGTGTTGCAGAAAAATATCGCAGGCTGAAGATACCAATTGATAATATGATACAGGATTGGGACTATTGGAATGGTGCACAAAACTGGAGCGGAATGTTCTTTGATAAAACTCTCTTCCCTCGCCCAAAAGAAATGTGCGACAGTCTTCACGAAATGAACTTTCATATTATAATTTCTATTTGGCCTGCACTAGGTCCTGCTACGCCAATTTATGCGGATATGATGAAACATGGATTTCTTTACAAACCGGTTGGGTGGGCAGGATTCAAATATTATGATGCATTCAACCCTGAGGCAAACAAGCTTTACTGGAAATATCTGAAGAGTGGTATTTATTCAAAAGGGCTCGATGGCTGGTGGATCGATTCGACTGAACCAGATGTTGTTAATGCAATGACAAAAGAATCGAGTGAATATGAGCTAAAGAAAATGGGTAGTAATTATCTTGGCTCCTGGGCAAGATATTTAAATGCATTTTCTCTTGCTATGACTGATGATCTCTATAAATTCTGGAGAGAGGAAACATCAGAACGAAGAGCTTATATTTTAACACGCTCAACTTTCTCCGGACAGCAACGCAACGCTACAACAACCTGGTCTGGAGATATTGGTGCAAGCTGGGAAGTTTATAAAAAACAAATTGCAGCCGGGCTAAATCATTGCATGTCTGGTATTCCTTACTGGACTTTTGACATAGGTGCATTCGTGCTTGGTGCTTATGATGGAGTTTTTATGCAGGGGGGAAAAGATCCCGCTTACCAGGAATTGTATACACGTATGTTTCAGCTCGGTGCTTTCTCACCAATTTTTCGTTCTCACGGGTCTGAAACTCCACGAGAAATCTGGGAAATGGGAGAGTTCACAGAACCAATAATAAAATTAGATAATCTTCGTTATCGCTTAATGCCATACATTTATTCTCTTGCGTGGATGGTAACAAATAATGATTATACAATAATGCGCGGACTTCCGATGGACTTTTCTTCAGATATAAAAACATTTTCTATTATTGATCAATTTATGTTTGGTCCCTCCGTAATGGTTTGTCCTGTTACAGATTATATGTATCATACTCCGCCTCAAGCCAGTGAACTGATAAGCCCGGAGTTTTTCAAAACAAACGATGCCAAACAGGGGTTATTTGCAAAGTATTATAAAGATGCTGATAAAAAGATTTTAAGCAAAGAACTAATTGAACCTAATATTAATATCTTCTGGTACACAGGCAGACCGGATTATGCAACCGATTCAACTTATGCCATCACCTGGGAAGGGAAGCTCGTTCCAAAAGAAACCGGGAAGCATCAGTTTCATTTAGTAAGCTATGATCCGAAAAGAATTATTCTGAACGGCGACACGTTGCGTATGGTTTATACAAGTGTTGAACAATACACGGAATTAGTAGAGCTTGAATCGGGAAAAGAATATAGTTTTATTCTTGAAACAGAAAATCGCTCCACGGGTGCTGCAAAGATGCAGTTACACTGGAAAACCCCTTCTACATTCGCTAAAGAAGAAACACAAGTTAATAAAGAAAAAGTAAGAGAAGTCTATCTCCCGGCAAGTCATTTATGGTACGATTTCTGGACGGGTGAAAAGTTTGATGGGGGAAAAACAATTAAAACCGATGCACCCATTGATAAAATTCCTTTGTTCATTAAAGCCGGGTCAATTATTCCGATGGGTCCCTTTCTACAATTCACAACAGAAAAGCCCGCTGACCCGATTGAATTAAGAATTTATCCCGGTGCAGATGGTCAGTTCACTTTATATGAAGATGAAAATGACAATTACAATTATGAAAAGGGAATTTACACAACTATAGATTTTAAATGGGATGATGCAGAAAAAACACTAACTATTTCCAACAGAAGAGGCGAATTTCCCGGAATGCTGAAAGAAAGAGTATTTAATATTATAATTGTTGATAAAAATAAAGGAACCTGGGTAGAGATATCAGTACCGGAGAAAACAATTAAGTATGAAGGAAAAGAAATAGCAGAGAAACTGTAATTGAGGGTTTGTAAAAAAGACTTTTGATTTTAGTCTAATTAATCTGTATGAAACACTTCCTTCATTTGCTGCCATTGTGTTTTCAGATTTTTCCCTAATTCACTATTAAATTTCTCAACCATGGGTTTGCTGTTTAATTCTTTGTCATCATTACTAAAGTCATTTCCTGTATATTCAAAGTAAACATATAGTTTAGAGTTTTTACAATAAACAATATGATTGTGAATATTGGCTTTCACAAATAATGCTTTCAGCCGTTCATCAAAATTTGAAAAAATATTTTTCACAACCTTCTCTAAACCCCGTTTTATTTCTGCTGTATAAGCAAATCTATTTGCTTTTAAATATGACTTTGGATTTTCACCGAAGCATAACAACAAATCCATCTCAGCCCACCACTCCCCTTTCTTTCTGGCAGGAAGAGGTTCCTGCATCGGATCGGTAAGCTTCCACCAGTCTTTGGTTACAGGATCGGCAATTGCTTTCATATCAGCAACAAAATCATTTCCTATATATTCAAAGTGGGAAAAGAGAATTCCATCCAGCAGAAAAATAGAATAGTTTCTTATGTTTGATTTCCTTATCCTATCCAGCACGCCGGGAAACGTATTCTTATGAAGAATAATATAACGTTCTTCATATTCCGGTTTTAAGCCGATTAAACTGCCGACCGGTTTACTTACTTTTTGTGGATTTATCTTTTGCAATGAAAGACTTCACTATTGTAGAAACAATTTTAAATCTCTAACAATAACTTTCTTTTACGAATTCTGCTGATCGAAGTAAAGATTCAGCTTTTGTACCCCGTTAACTTTTTGAAGATCATCGATAATAAATTTGCTGTCAAGACTTTTTCTTATTCGCAAATAAAAAGTATAATCAATAGTATTATCCGGATTAGTACGAATGTTAATGATTTCAAAGTTTATGCAATATTTTGAAAGTGTACCGGAAAATTCTTCGCCGGAAGAATTACCATTTGAATAATTAAATTGAAGGATGTATTGGTTGGAACGAAAATACCTGAAATTCGATTTAGTAAAAATTATAAGTATCAATCCTATTATTATTGTTCCTGCAATAGCAGCTTTATGATATCCGACTCCTGCAGCCATTCCAATAGCCAAACCGAGAAAGATATAAACAATATCAATTGTATCTTTTATCGCAGTCCTGAAGCGAATAATAGAGAGCGCACCCACAAGTCCGAAAGCACGTGCAAGGTTATTTCCTATTACCATAATTACAAGCGCTGTAATTGCTGAAAGAAAAACAATCGAGTGAACAAAGCTTTCAGAGTAGCCCGGTCCTTTATAAGTATAACGATAAATAACAGAAACTATAAAACTGCAAATAAGGCTTATTATAATATTGCTGATAATTTCAGATAAATTTGGTGAGAAAACATTTACAGACTGCAAATTTTCCAGCATTACTTTCCCGATCAGATAGAGTGAATTAAAACTTTATTTTTCAGATGCCAGTCAATACTGAGCGCATATTTTGAAAGAGATTCTTTTCTCAGGTTATACTTATTAATTATAACTGGAACCCACTGTGGTAATGCCTTGTTATATTTAATTTCAAGTATGAAATGAGAGGGAAAAAGAGTTTCCATCTCAACGTTATTAAACAGGTTATCAAAACAATGTGTTAAATAGCTTCTAATATTCATATCGAATGTAACTCTCAAGCCCGAACCAAATTTGCATTCCATCGCTTCTCTTTCGTAAACGACATTTATTATCGGTTCCAGTTTGTCTTTAGTTAAGTAAAAAAGAAAATTCTTTGCGCTTGCTAAACGTTTCTCATACTCAATTGAGTGGTTCCGTATTTTGGTTAAATCATTACGATTAAGAAAATCCTTCAACTCGGAAAAAAACAGGAGCGCCCTATCTTTTGATACAAAATCGTTTTCTTTCCTCTTAATTTCTACAAATACAATTGAATCAGGTGTTAATTCATTATAACCCCTGATTCTGAATTTATTCCTGATTTTCAAACCGGCTAATTTTTCATAGTATGATGTTAACACAGGCGTATCCAGGTAAATACTCCTTACAGTGTATTCTTTCTGCTCTCTTTTTTCAGAATAATAATCATGCTTAAGATAAGGCATGATATCTTTCATAAGTTCTTCTTTCCTTGTATTAGGAACGAGGTATTTAAACTCTAATCTTGCCATTTTTACGTAGTTAAAAATCTACTGATATACTCGAAAAAAGATATTTCTTTAATTCTTAAAAAACTCTCCTTAACCATTCCGGGTAAAAGTTTTCCATCCTTGTTATCTATCCAAACTGAAATAAAAGCAACTTGCTGGTTATTTAAAAATTTTACTTCGCGCGAGACAGCTATTACCGAACCGGAATATTCTTCCTCAAAATCACTTATCCTTAGTTTTACACTTTGTCCTTTCGTTAATAATCCAAGGTCTTCAATTTTAATCGGCGTATGAAGTACAATTTCTTTATCATTGATCAACGCAACTAATGTGTCGGGTGAAAAAACATTTGTTATGTAGCCGGAAATAGGAGCAACTATCGTAAGCCCGCTTTTCCTTTCCTTTAATGAATTTAGTCTTGAGTCAATGGAATTTATTTGAGACCTGATTAAATTTATTACTGCGCTTTTTGCACCTGTGGAAAAATTTTCAAGTTGAGCTTTGAATATTTCCTTTTCAATCTCCAGTAAATCAAGTATCCACTTTTGGGTCTCATATTCCTGTTGAGAGCTCAAACCTTTTCCGAATAACGACTGCATTCTTTGAAGCAGCACATTTTGTTCATTAATTTTTTCTATTGTATACTTCAACCTTGCTTCGGCTTCCTTAATTAAAGATTCCTTTTCTCCCACACTCTGAGACCTTAAATCTGCTTTCGCAATTTCAAGTTCCCCCTCAACCGTTGCCAAGCGCTCTTTAACATCACTGGATATAATCGAGATAACTGTGTCTCCCCTGTTAATCAGTCTCTTTTCATTATCAAAAAAGAACTTCAAAGAAATATATTCACCTCTTTCAAACTGATTAAGACTATATTGAACAGTATGCCCTTTTGTATAGTCTATCATACTTGAGATTATTTGTCCATTGTTTCCCCTTGTTAAAATCCATTTTTCTTTGGGGAATACTTCACAAATAGTTTTAATAGTCAGGTCGGGTTTAATGAAGAAATTTAAGATTAGTATTAAAAGAATAATCGACACAATTACAGCAGGGAAAAGGTAGTTTTTTTTACCGGAATAGACCATTTTAGATACTGAAAAAATTTAACAATTTCTTAACATACAATTTTTTAGTCTAATAGATAGAAGAATAATATCAATTTAGTTACACTTTTAATTTAAGATATGAATTGCGATTAGTTATTCCATATAGAGCAAATCGGTATATACGAAGAGAGCTAATCTATCATTTCCCGCGTCTTGAAATCTTACAATATCAAAAGCAAATAACTTCTTTATTATATTAAAAGTATCTAACAATCTATCAACGTCCATCTTCCATCATTTATGTACAAAAAATGATTGAGGGGCAATTTTTATTCCATCTTTTTTTCGACGGTTACAATCACCGGCTCAATTTCTGATAGCAAATTAACCCCTTTTATACTCATATTCAATGAAAAATTTGCCGATACTATATTTGACGACAGATTGAAAAAAACCTTTCATAAGAAAACTTAGAGCCGGATTATTCTTCCCTGTTCTTCAGCAAATTCCTAATTGATTCCAGCTCTTGTATAGCTGATAAACTAATAGCAGTGCTTTTAAGCCGCACCAGGATAGCGTCTCCCTTTTCAAACTGAAATGTATTGTAATAAGCCCTCGTTAAATTGAAAAGCAACTGCATATCTTCCGGGAGAATATCCTTTGCTTTCTCTAAAAGAATTATTCCTTCTTTAGTGTTTCCAAGTGCCAGGTGCAACTGTCCTACCCATTTAATTATAAACCCGGAATTGTTGTACTTCAGTGCATCTTCAAATAGTAAAAGTGCTCTTTCATATTGGCTTGTTGTTAAAAGAATTTTCAGGGCAGGTTCATAAAATAAATCCAGGTTTGGAACCGTGTATATAAGAGCCAGATTTTCCTGAAAAGCCCGTTCGTAGTTCTTTTGCAACTCGTAATAACGGGCTAATTCTATATGACCCAGCTCCAAAGTTAAATCTCCCGATACTAAAATATTAAGAGCAATCGAATCCTCCTTAGTTTTGGGATTGTACTGAAAGAGAAAAGTATTGGGACCTTCTTTCTTAAAAGGCCAACCGCCTTTAAGATGCCGGATTGTTAATAAGGCATAAGAACTATCTAAAGCAGTAAACCCCCAACGATCCTGATAATAAGAGTTCGGTTTTATGTTATTGTCCTGCCAATCGGCACTGATAAATCTTTCCTGTTTCATAGCATTATAAAAAGCATCTGCCATTAAGAAATATCCGTTTATATTTGGGTGCAGATGTTCATTCATCAAATTATTTCCTATCAATCTATCTGGAGACGCCGATTCAAAATATGATTTCATTGGAACTACCGGTATTGAAAACTCATTCGCCTGGCTGTGAATGATATCATTAAATTCCTCCGGTGCACGAAATCTTAAAGCATCCATATCCTTTGCCCTGTAATAAGTTTCCCGGGCTAATTCATATTTCCCTGCTTTTTCATAAGCCCGGGCTTTCTCGAATAACTTTTGAGCAGATAAAATTGTATCGGTCCCCAACGAAATAAACGGGTTTTGATCACGAGTATTACTTACTAATTCACTTATTAAAACGGAGACACCTGCTTCTTTCGACTTCTGAAGAATAGAGTGCAGGTTGCTACGAAACTGATCCTTCCCTGCTTCATACAGAGAACTGCCAAAAGGTATTGTTTGCTCTTTTACGATACGTGACATCTCGGTCTCCATGGGATCATCAATCGAATCGTCCTCAGATGCACTGCCAAATAAATTATATATAAATCTTATTGCGTCCCGAAGTAATATAAAAGTTTTAAGTCTCTGCAATTTCAAGTATGTTCTCACAAAATTGTTGTTCCTTCCTAACGATTCCATTGAACCCACACCTAATGCGCCGTAAAATTCATTGTGACCTGCATAAATAAGTATAGCATCCGGCTTCTGTTCGAGGATTTCATCCATAAAGTCTAATATTGTATAAGTATTGATAGCGGTAAATGCAGTGTTGACTACTTCAATACGACGATCTGGAAACGTATCTGCCAGGCGCCTGTTTAAAATCCTCGTAAATGTCAGGTTGTTACCGTAAGGAAACCCGGCTGCTGTAGACTCTCCTAAAACAAAAATACGGTAACAATTTTCAGGTTTTTTTTTAAGGAACAAATCTTTGCGTGGTGTGGGATTGAAGGATGTCCAATAAAAATAACGTTTGCAAACATCCATGTTTATTCCGTAGTATTGAGAATTTTCATCGGGTGTCGAAACAAAAAGTTTGGGATAATCCCCATAATTAAATATTCGTAAACTCAATTCAAGAATAACAAAAAATAAAACGGGAAGTAGTAAAGTGATAATAATATAAAGTCGTTTTCTGGCAGGTTTAATTGTTTTAGGGGATTCTTGCTGCGTTTTTTCTTTTCCTACTTTTGCTTTTTTTTTCTGTTTCTTCATATTCAATAATAATAACTGCTTAGAACTCTTCCAAAAGTAGAATTTAAAAAAGATGAGACTCGCTTATAAAATCACCGGGACATTTTTCATTATTCGCATATTGAGCCAGGTCCGGTTCTTATCACTATTTCTATTTAAAATCCCCCACAATATTATTTCAATAATAACATCTTCTTTGTATCGCTAAAGTTTTCTGTTAATAACCTGTAAACATAAATTCCGCTTGGTAAGTTTGAGGCATCGAACGAAATATCATTGCTGCCTGATTCTTTTATTCCATTCTCAATAAGTGTTGCTATTTCGTTACCCAAAACGTCGAAAACTTTTAATGTTACATTACTTTGCTGTGCCAAGGTGAACGAGATAGTCGTTGAAGGATTAAAAGGATTCGGATAATTTTGAAATAAAGAATATTTAGCCGGGCCCAAGTCTTTTCCCTTTTCAACACTAACAACTTGTGAAGATACATCTGCCCATGAATTTCCCAAACGAATTTCATCTATAGTTAATTGCTGCTCAGCAAACTGACCACCGAAGTGAACGACAACCCTGTTAAAACCATCATTCATTTCACGGAATGCCTTTGCATCTGCTGCAGTTGTATCTGGTTCAGGATCAGCAGGATCCGGATTTACCCACATAAAAATACGCTCATCAAGTGTATCACCCGTCATGATCATTTTTACTACTAACCATAGAGGTCCAACATCGTTGTTATATTCAGTATTTGTTTCAGAAAGTGTATCTGAACCGATTGAGTAGACAAGGTTTCCCCAACCTTTACCAAAAAGAGGACCTTCAGCAAGGCTATCATATAAACCAACACCTGCCCAGGATTGATCTGCAAAATTTTGCATCTCCATTGTAAAACTAAGCCAGTAAATCTTCCCGGCTTCATCATGCCAGGTTTCCGATAAATAACGACCGGTTCTCTGCCATTGCCATGCACCACCAGAATTAACACCAATTACATGTAAACCTGTATGAGGAATATCAAAATCAACAAAATCCCAAATTAAATCCTTAGCGGTTACTTCTATTGTGCTTGGCGTTCCTTCGAACAAATCCCATCCGCCTTCCCATCCATTTCCTGATTCTCCGACAAGAGTATCCAGCACAGTACCGCTGGTATACTCAAACGATTCCCTGACGGATTGGCAAATTCCGATTGTACTGACCAAAATAACTATAACTATACTTTTGCTGATAGTATAAAGTCTCATAATAATTCTCCTTCCTTAAAAAATATTTAATCATTTTGGATTTTGAGGTGATAATCATTAAAAGAATCTTAATTAAATCTCACTTTCTATTTTATTAATAACATTTTTCTGGTTTCAATATAATTATCCGCCTGAATTTTGTAGAAATAAACACCGCTTGGCAGATTAGCTGCGTCAAATGAAACTTCATAAATCCCGATATTTTTATGTTCATTAATAAGAGTTTCCACTTCCTCTCCCATAAGATCATAAACCTTTAGAGTCACTAATCCTGCTTTTGATAAAGAATACCTTATTTTAGTTGCCGGGTTGAATGGATTGGGATAATTCTGCTCTAGTTGGGCTTTATCCGGTATATTTAAATTTGTTTTATCAATTATAGACGTGGTATTTCCTTTTCCGGCAGCCTGCATAATAGCATCCAATAGTCCCTGATCAACTACTGCCCCTGTATTGCGATCAAATATACCCGAGGTGTTATTTCCGTAGGGACCAGTATCCCAGTTAAAAGGAATTATTCCTTTGTTGACCGCAGATTCTACAAAGTAATTATAAAAATACAAGCGTGAAGCTAAGTGAAGCTCCTGATCCGAGTTTCCCGTAAGTGTTCGCTTCACTGCGCCATATTCACCAAGAATTACCGGAATTCCGTTGTCAACAAACTTGGTTTTCATTAATCCTAAATAACGATCTAAGTCACTCTCCTCGCCCCAATTGGCATTACGGGTAACATCTGTTGTAGAATGATAGTCTTTTCCCCAATAGTAAAACATCTTTCCCCAAGAAGCATCTTCAGTCAGCCCACAAAATTGCCATGGGGTATAATAATGAACTTCTATCATTAATCGATTTGCAATCGAGTCTATTGGCATTGTGTTCATTAAATTATTGGTTTTATCTATATCTGTGGATGGTCCCTGGACAATAAGTGTACGGGAACTATTATTACCACCAGTTGCGCGAACAGCGTCAATAAAGGTCTGGTGGTAAGATAATAAAATAGACATCTGGGTGGCATTTTCTACATTAGGTTCATTAGCGCTGGCAAAAAGCAAATGTTCATCATAATCTTTGAAATAATTTGCAATCTGAGTCCAATAACTTTTCTGTTTTGCATTTGCAGTTTCTTGTGCAGAGGTTGTTACATTATTTTCCAGCCAGCCACCGTCCCAGTGAATATTAATAATTACATACATACTGTCATTTATACAATAGTCAACTACTTCTTTTACACGAGCAATCCATGCTGTATTAATTACGCCATTAGTAGTATGGCAGTCCCAAGCACAGGGAAGCCGCACAGCATCATACCCCGCATTCTTCACAGAATCAATAAGTTTTTGAGTAGTTGTTGGATTACCCCAAGCATTTTCGCCACAAATGGCTTCAAGCGTGTTTCCCAGGTTCCAACCAACTTTCATAAGGCTGGCAACCTGCTGTGCAGTCGGTAGTTGTGAGAATAGCGGCGTGTTAAGAAATAATCCCCAAAGGAATATAGTTAAGCTTCTTCTATCAAAAAACAACTTAATTGGCTTCAGAAAACAGTTTTTAATTTTCATCTCAAAATTTCCTTTAAAAAAATTTGTTTAATTACACGATATTAATCCACACTTATTCATAAATAGGTTTATTTAGCCAATTACAAAAAAGCCCATCATCATAAGCATATTACTGTTATGATTTCAATTTTACATTTATTTTGTTTCAATTTCTAACGATGCACCTTTTAATTCTTCAGAAATCGTCTCAAGAGTAATTCTCCCTGCTTTTTCACTTGATTGAATAACTACCAGGCACATACCGTTAAATGCTTTCCTGTAATTCATCTTAAATGATTCGTGACTTGTTTGAAGTCCATTATCAACACCCACAATATTTCCTTCACCTGAAATCTCAAAACTAATTAGGTTATCGGCATACCGAACTAAAATATTATTCTTATCCAAAACTTTAACAGTGATAAAAGAAAGATCTCTTCCATCAGCAGTAATGATATTTCTATCAGCTTCGAGAACGATTCTTGCCGGAGTTCCGGCAGTTTTTTGTACTGAAGTTATTATTTCCTTTCCATCGGCATAACCCACAGCTTTCAAAGTACCGGGTGTAAAAGGTAGTCGCCACATTAAATGAAGATCATCACCGGTCTTTTTCTTTCTTCCAACAGATTTATCATTTAAGAATAGTTCGACTTCATAACAATTAGTATATGCCCAAACATCGATAGTATCTCCCTCCTTCCAATTCCAGCTTGGAAAAACATGCAAAACGGGTTTATCTGTCCATTCACTTTGGTACATATAATAAGCATCTTTTGGAAAACCGGCAAGGTCTACAATGCCAAAATATGAGCTTCTTGAAGGCCAGGGATAAGGGGTAGGTTCTCCAAGATAATCAAAACCTGTCCAGATATACATCCCGGATAAGAAATCATGCTTTTTTATAATTTTCCATGTTTCTTCATGAGTAGAACCCCATGGCGCACTGCAATTATCATACGAAGAACAAGTATTGTCAAGATTGCCATCGAGCAAAGGTAAATCCCATCTCGGAGGCCAACGGCGAATAGTATCTGAAGGCATATCGTAATGCCCTCTTGTTGCTAATGCAGAAGTCGTTTCAGAGGCAATGAATTTTTTACCGGGATAAACTTCAGGAAAAAGATGATAATTATTATGAGCATAACTATAACCGATAAGATCGAGAGCACCGGATCGAATAACGGGATTTAAAGTATCCTGATCATTACAGTTTGCTGTAATCGGTCTTGTCGTATCTAGATTTTTTACTATAGATACTAATTCTTTCGCGATTACAGTTCCACTGCTATCCTCCTTGTCCCATTGCTCAACAACTTCATTTCCAATACTCCAGACAAAAATGCACGGATGATTTCTGTCACGGAGAACCATGTCCTCCAAATCTTTTTTATGCCAGTCGTCCCAATCTAATGAATAATCATACTTCGTCTTCCCTTTTTTCCACATATCGAAGGCTTCATCCATTACAATAAAACCCATTTCATCGCACAAATCAAGAAGTTCCGGCGCAGGTGGGTTGTGAGAAGTACGGATGCCATTTACGCCCATTTCTTTCAATATATCGAGTTGTCTTTGAATTGCACGAGTATTAACCGCCGCTCCTAAACAACCAAGATCATGATGGTTGCAAACCCCTTTAATTTTAACCGGTTCTCCATTTAAAAAGAAACCTTTATCAACATCAAAATAAAAAGAGCGAATTCCGAATGTTGTTTCGTAAGCATCGCATACCTTACCATTATGTTCAACTATTGTAATTGCTTTGTATAAATTCGGATTTTCAATTGACCAAAGTATAGGTTCACTGATAATTAAATTCTGATGAGTCTCAAATTTTTCATTTTGCAGGATAGAATGCTCTGAAGATACATCTGTGATATTATTACCGTTTTTATCTACAACTACTGTTTTAATTGTTACCTGTTGATCCTGCCGTTCAGAATTCCGGATTTTAATTTTGATATTTACGGTAGCCGATTGTTCAGTCACCTCAGGCGTTGTAATAAACGTTCCCCAATGATCTACATAAATCTTGTGGGTTGTTACAAGCCAAACATTCCTGTAAATCCCTGATCCTGAATACCACCGGGAATTTGGCTGTTGCGAGTTATCTACTTTAACTGCCAATACATTTCTTTCATCACCATATTTTAGAAATGGAGTTAACTCATATCTAAATGAACTATAACCGTAAGGTCGTTTACCCAGGTAATGATCATTTATCCAGACTTCGCTGTCCCTGTAAACGCCATCGAAATCTATAAAAATTAATCTGTCTTTATCAGATTCAGGTATCGTAAAAGTTTTTCTGTACCACCCGATTCCTCCCGGTAAGGCTCCACCTCCAATAGTTGCAGGATTATCTTTACTGAATTCACCTTCAATACTCCAGTCGTACGGAAGATTAAGAGTTCGCCATTCTGAATCATTTAAATCCTGACTCTGACCGTTTGGAATATCTCCTAAGAAGAATTGCCAGTTCTTTGTGAACAATTCGGTTTGTCTTACTTTCGATGGTGAATCAGCAAGCATTTCTATAGAAACCAAAAGTGTAAGGAAATAAAAAGATAGAAAGAAAATTCCGGTTTTAGATGTCTTTATTTTCATAATAATAATTTCCCCTTATTCCATTTTAATTATTTGCTGAGAGCCAATATAAGTTATAACAACATCTGGTTTGGATATAAAACCGAGTGATGATTGTTTTTCTTTTGTAATCCAGACAATTTCAAAAGTTCTTGTCTCAAGCATTCCCGGGAATTTTCCCTGTCTCTTTTCGATAGTTAAAGTTTTTTCTTTCTCGTTATAACTAAAAGGTATCAAAGAAAAGATTCCTTTTTCATAATTGTAATTAACATTCTCATCTTCATATAAAGTAAATGAGCCATCGCTTCCGGTATAGACAAATAAACGAATTGGATCAGCCGGTTTTTCATCAGTGTATTGAATATCAGGACCACACGAGATAATAGAACCTTCTTTTACAAAAATCGGAATATCTGAATAAGGTGCATCAGCAGTAATTGTTTGTCCACCTTCAAAATATTTTCCCGATTTCAGATCGTACCAGCCTGATCCATCAGGCAAATAAACATTGCGTGATCTCGCTTTATATTCTGTAACAGGATTTACAAGAAGCGCTGGACCAAACATAAACTGGTCTCCAATGCTCAATACATTTTTATCATTACCGAAATCCATAACCAGAGCACGCATAATCGTGTAATCATTTTGAGTTACCATTCCAGTTAAGGAGTAGATGTAAGGCATTAAGCGATAACGAAGCTTATCATATGCAAGCATAGTTTGATAAGCAGGATGACCATCCGGGGCTATGTTGAACATTTCACGATAAGGAAATTGTCCATGAACTCTGAATAGCGGACAGAAAGTACCAAACTGGAACCATCTTGTATTTAGCTCTCTCCATTCTTCGAGGTCGGCTTCATTCGGATTTTCATAACGAGGTTCAACTGCAAATCCGCCAATGTCTGTAGTCCAGTATGGAATACCGGAAATCGAGAAATTTAATCCTGCGGGAATTTGAGCTTTTAAATCATACCAGCGTGCAGCAATGTCTCCACTCCAGGTTGCTGCAGCATAACGTTGCTGACCGGCAAATGCTGAACGTGTAAGTATAAACACCCGTTGATCAGGATTAGTCAGACGTTGTCCATCATAAACACCTTTGGTGTTCATCAGTGAATATGTATTTAAATATCGCGAAGCACTTCCCAAAGCTGTCGGACCAATACGCCGGATCAATTCTTCTCTTGAGAGATTAGATTGAATATCGGGTTCCGTGCTGTCGAGCCACCACGCATCAAAACCTAAACTGAACAATTTTTTATTTATTAAGCTCCAGTATAATTCTCTTGCGCCTTCGTCATACGGATCATAAAAAGTAGATACATACCCTGGACCAACCCAGTCCTTTTGTCCTACTTCAACATTTTTCTTGTATAGCCATCCCTTCTCATTAAATAGTTTGTAGTTCTTTGTCCCTACATAAAATTTTGGCCAGACCGAAATCATAATATGAGTATTTAATTTCTCATGTAATTCTTTAACCATACCTTGAGCATCAGGAAATCTTGTTAAATCAAATTCGTGATCACCCCATTTGTCTTCTTCCCAGTAAAACCAATCCTGCACAATATTATCAAGTGGAATCTGACGCCTGCGAAATTCTTTAACAACTGATAATAATTCTTCCTGTGTTCTGTAGCGCTCACGGCATTGCCATAAACCCATCGCCCATTTAGGCATCATAGTGGCTTTGCCTGTTATCTCCCTGTAGCCCTGAACAATCTCATCAATGTTCTCTCCATAAATAAAATAATAATCAATCTGATCTGCTACTTCAGAATAAAGAGATAAACTATTCTTATATTTTTCATCTTCAGGTGTTAGATATTTCAATCCGATGTAACCGCCGTTTGGAATCCATTCAATTTTAATCGAGTAACGTTTTCCCTTTTCCATATTCAAAGTTGGCAGATGTGTCCACGGCAACCAATTCTGACGCCAGGAATCCACAACGAGTTCGCCGTTCAACCACATCTTTGTATAATTGGAACTATAAAGCCGGAATTTATGGATGCCGGGCTCATTACATTCAATTTCACCGCTCCATCTAACACTACCTCCATTCAGATTAAATCCTTCGGGGTATTCATCATTCACATCAAGAAATTCATGCTCTATCCTGTTTTCAGTACGGGAGGAGAAAAACGAATTAAAATTTCCATCGTTAAAATACCCGGCTGTTAGTCCTCCTTCGTTTCCATTTTTATCAAATAATTTTAATGAAGATAAAGACTGATAATCACGGATATCTCCAAACTTGGTGCGTGAGTTATTATCCCATAGAATTCCATAATTTTTACTCGAAACTAAAAACGGAATGGCAGCTACAATATTTAACTGCCAAAGGTCTACGTCGTGTCCTTTATAATTCATCAAATCATTTTGATGTTGCCCGAGCCCATAAAATGCTTCATCTTCAGGCGAGCCTGCCTGTCCGGCAGGCAGGTTAAAAAGCTGTTGGATATGATAGGTCTTTTCTCCCATAACCTCGGCGGGAGTAATAATTTTCCCACCATCGGTTTTTTCCTGAAGAATTACCTCTCCTTCTGAATCGAGGTAGGTTATTGCACCATTATTTTTATCTACTCTTACCTTTATTTTAGATGTTGAGATTTCTACATAGTTATCATTCTCGTGCATGTACCAATCAACAGGTTCCCAGTTGGTTTTCTCAACCATTAAACTACGATGAGATGAAAAAGTTTTTTGCGGGGATCCGATAACATGAATTATATCTTCAGTTAAAACCTGAATCTTAATCCATTGCGCATCTGTTTCTTTCTGTTTCTTAATTTCAAAAAGGACACCATCGGATAGTCTTTCCTGGGCATAGGATTGCTGAACATTAAATAAAAAACAAGTAAAAAGATAAATAGTCAGCACAGGTTTTAGTTTCATTGATAAATCCTAATTAATGTTTAGAAAATCTAAAAAATAATACTGGTACTTGATGTTTGTTTTATCTTTGTTAGAAAACTTTTAATAATAGAATTTCTATTTTCATATTTACTTTTTATCTGTAATAATAAATTTTTCACTATATATATTCCGCCCCATTTGGGCTTGTAGAAAGTAAATACCGCTGGATAGATAATCCAGAGAAAGTCTCTGAGTAAGTATTTGATTTGTTTTAAGAGCCGAAGTCTGGAAAACTTCCTGACCTAAGATGTTAAATATTCGTATTAAAACTTCTCCTGTATATGGGTCGCTAAGCATTAATTGAGAAGAAGATGATACCGGGTTAGGATAAATTTTTATTGAGCTTACATGCTGAGTTTTTTGTTCGTCAAGAACAGAAGTTATATTAGAAACTAATTTAACCCTTCCAAAATAGTCTGCATTTTGCCAATGAAGATTTCCCGGGCTTGGTTCCCAGACAGAACCGAACATATTATCACGTTGTCCATCAGTGTTGTCATTATCGCAATAAGCTACAGACAAGCCCATTACTTTATCAACGGTTAATACAACTCTTGCAGGATCAACATTGTTATTTTCATAAGTATCATTATAAACGATTAAAGAAAATTCCCATACCGCAACATTACCAGACTTTCGCAGGGCAAACTCCGGAAGATGAGAAGCATAATTCGGATTCTGCACATTGCCCCAGTTTCTGCCATCTAAGTCACCGACATAATGATCGGTTGTAGCCTGTCCTACGTCAGGGAAATCGGCATAGATATGATATGTAAAGGCATTTTCAGCATTCGATCCAAGTTGGAGAGTATCGTTACCTGTTGCATCAAAAATATGAAATCCGCCGGAAGTATTTTCATCAATAAAAACTTCTGAGATATCAAAATTGTAAACGTCGGCTGTCTGACCAAAGATAAAACCATCCACAAAAGCATCATCGTTAACTTCAATCAGGAAATAAAGCAAATTGGTTGATGAAGACCACACTAATTTGTAATGCCCGGAATAATCATCTGTAGTAAAGCCAGCATCATACGGAATCCAGACCTGATCAATGCTTTGCCAGGGAACATTCTGCCAGCATTGGTCATCTCCGGTTCCGTCAATTACCGGTACGGCTGAAACATCAGGAACCTCAACAGTATCATCCTGTGCTATAGAGGAGAAAGCATAAAGATTATTAAAA
>MGZZ01000136.1:0-1404 GCA_001802795.1 Ignavibacteria bacterium GWC2_36_12
ATACCCGGGTAAAGATCCTCGCTATAGTGAACTCGATGAAAAAGATCTTCCTTTAACAGAATGCCTTAAAGACACTGTTGATAGATTTGTCCCTTACTGGGAAAACGTAATTGCGCCAACAGTTAAATCTGCTCAGAGAGTTATTATTGCAGCACACGGAAATAGTTTAAGAGCTTTAGTAAAATATCTAGACAATATTCCTGAAAAAGAAATAGTCGAGTTGAATATTCCTACGGGAATTCCTCTTGTTTATGAACTCGATGAAAACCTTAAGCCGATTAAAAATTATTATCTCGGCGATCCTGAAGAAATTGCGAAAGCCGCACAGGCAGTTGCCAACCAGGGAAAGGCGAAATGAATAAGGTGAGATTCACCTTCAAGGTGAGTCTCACCTTCACAGACTCTATTTTATCAGAATAAACTTTTTAGTATCCGAAAAACTTCCTGCTTGAAGTTTATAGAAATAGATACCTGATGCCAGATTCACAATACCGGATGCATCGAATTCAACTTCATATTCTCCAGCAGGTTTCTCTTCATTAACTAAAGTTGCAACTTCTCTTCCGAGAACATCATAAACTTTTAAGGAAACAAATCCGAAACCTGCCTTGCTGTCAGGCAGGTTCGCAATCCGAAATCCGATATTCGTTATTGGATTAAATGGGTTTGGGTAGTTTTGTGAAAGTGAAAACCTGTCAGTAACAGAAGGGTCGTTTACATCGTTAATAATATCCTCTACCTTCTTTAAAATCCAGTTGCCCGGATCAAATACTATTGAGTCGGGTTTGCCTGTAACTTCAAATTGAAAATCCTGGCTTTGTGAGTTATTAAAAACTGTGATAGTAGTGTCGCCAGAATTGGTGTAGACCTTAATCTGAACAGGCATTGTAAAAAACTGAGGATCTGAATTCATTTCTTGTGTAATATTCATATCAATTTTATAGGTGTTATCATCAACTAAAGTTGTCCCCCAGTTCACTGTATACTCGGGATAATTCTCACCATATATCCATTCCTGAAAGAAGTAATCGAGTGATTGTCCATAAACTTCCTCTGCAATTTCCTGGAAGTCCTCTGTAGTTGCTACTCCATAAGAAAGAACAGGATCATTGGCATAAGTGTACAAAATGTTAAAAAATGTTTCATCACCTACAATACCCCTTAGCATATGTAACACACAGGCTCCTTTTGAATAAGACCGAAATGGATTTAATATCTCATAAATATCTGAAGCATTTTGCACCCAAATTGACCCCGTTGCATTAAGTGCGCGCCTCATTCTATATGCTATTAAAGAATCATAGACCGATTTGCCATACTTCATTTCCCGGTAAAGAATTTCTGAATAAGTTGCAAATCCTTCGTTTAGCCAAATGTGATGCCAATCTTTACAGGTAATTTTGT
>MGZZ01000136.1:1469-6653 GCA_001802795.1 Ignavibacteria bacterium GWC2_36_12
CATGTTTGGTGTTCCATTCCACCACCCCAAGTCGCTGCATGACCATAACGCTCATCTACAAAAGGATAAATACCAAACTTATTGCTGAATACTTCCAACATATCATCAGTTTCATCCAAGACCGGTTTGATATTATTAAGCATTTCCGGGAAAATGTAATGTGTTATCGGCATCGAATCGCTTATACTATAATGGAAATATGTATCGTACTGGTAATAATCACTTATTGCCAATGAAATAAGATACTGTGCAATCGGATGGTGATTTTTCCAATGATAAGTATGAGTTCCATCTTCGTTATTTATGATAGTTTCGAGCGTTCCGTTAGAAACAGGTATTAAAACCGTATCGACAGTTACCCATACATCAGATGAATCTGCTTTATCTGCAGGTGTATCTTTACAGGGAAACCAATCACTTGTTCCGTAAGGTTCACTTTTAGACCAAATGAGAGAGTGTTCATAATACGGCTCGAAATAAAAGCTGCCTTGCCCGGTTGGGTCAGGTAGACCTCGATAAAAAATTATGACAGAAAGTGTTTCGTTCAGAATGTATGTTCTATCCAGTACTATATTAATTTTATCATCAATATGAGTAAAGACTGCAGGAGAACCGTTTAATAGCAAAGAGTCAACTGTTAGTGTATTCTTTAAATCAATAAAAAATGAATTTGCCGAAGTTGTATCAATCCTGATATCAATTCTAACAGCACCTATTAAATATGCCGGCTCGTAAGTCAGGTTTAACTCCAAACCATAATAAGTAACGTCAATTTTGGAATCACCCGGATAATTTATTTCTGATGCCTCTAAGATTTTAACATATTTTTCTTTTTCTGCTTTAAGAAACAGATCATAATCAGTCTGCGCAATAGTAATTGACGAAAGGATTAATAATATTGTAAATATTCTAAAAAACATTTCATTTCCCCTTAGTGAATAATTTATTTTCCTTCTATTTCAAAAGAAGCATCTTATTAATTGAAGAATAGTTCCATGTTCTCAACTTATAGAAATATATTCCGCTTGCTAAACCCTTTGCATCAAACTCAACTTCATACTCTCCCGCTGGTTTTTCTTCGTTAACAAGAGTTGCAACTTCTCGTCCCAAAACATCATAAACCTTAATATTTACGAATGACGATTTTCCCGAAGGGACAGGTGGAATTATGAATTTAATTTTTGTACTTGGGTTGAATGGGTTAGGGTAGTTTTGATAAAGCTGATAGTTACCTGGAATATATTCCTCTCTTTCATCAACGCTAATTACAATACCTCCTTCGTTAAAGTAACATAGCCCTCCAGATGATGTCCCTATGATTTTGTTATCATTTGAATCAATTACTAAAGAAGTAATATAATCATCTGAAATACCGGAATTTATAGTATTAAATGTAGTCCAATTTACATCATCAAACTTCGATAGACCTCCTCCTGAAGTCCCAATCCATTTATCCCCCTCAGAATCAAGAGCTATTGATTTTACATTGTTCACTGGTAGACTTGAGTTTGATGAATTAAATACTATCCAATTTACATCATCAAATTTTGTCGCTCCACCGATTGTTGTACCAACCCATTTATTTCCATCTTTATCTATACAAATAGTGTTTATCTCATTATCCGGCAAGCCCGAATTTGTTGTATTATAAACAGTCCAGCTTGACCCATCAAATTTTACAAGTCCTTTAGTTTTTGTTCCTACCCAAATATTCATTTCTGAGTCGCTGGAGATAGATAAAACTTTATTTTCAGGCAAACCGGAATTATTAGTTTTATAAGTAGTCCAATTGGTGCCGTCAAATTTTACCAATCCTCCTGCATTTGTTCCAATCCATAGATTGTCATTAAGGTCAACTTCTATCGTATTAACATAATTGTCAGGTAATCCGGAATTTGATGTGTTATATGTATTCCAACTAGTACCATCATATTTGGTTAAACCGTTTCTGCTGCCTATCCAAACATTATCTTGTTTATCTGTTGTGACTGAATATAAAGTGGCTTCTGGCAGACCTGAATTTGAAGGATTAAATTCCTCCCAATTTTTTCCATCAAATCTGGTTAACACCGCACTTGTATAATAAGTACCTATCCATAGTGTGCCCTTACTATCTTGTGCTATTGACTTAATGATGTTTTCAGATAGCCCTGAATTAGACATATTATAACCAACCCAATTCACATCATCAAATTTTACTAAACCCCCACCATAAGTTCCTATCCATTTATATCCTTCAGCATCAACTAAAATTGGCCAGGCTTCATTATTTGGCAATCCTGAATTTGTGGTACTGTAGACTGTCCAATTTGAATCATCAAATTTTGCTACGCCCCCGTCATGGGTTCCAACCCATTTATTTCCACTCTTATCAATAGTAATCCAAATTATAAAATCATCAGTTAGATTAGAGTTTGCAGTGTTATAAATAACCCACGATGTATCATCAAATACGGCAACACCACCGTTATAAGTCCCTACCCATTTATTGTTTCGAGAATCTACTACAACAGTGTATACTCTCCAATCTGGAATATTAGAATTTAAAGTATCATATATAATCCAATTTGTTCCATCAAACCTGGTTAAACCATTACCTGCGATCCATAAACTTCCCTCCGAATCAAATGCTAATGACCAGAGATAATCACCTGGGAGATCAGAATTTGAAGTATCGAATACTGCCCAATTAGTATTATCAAACTTTACTAAACCACCGCCGTAAGTTGTAATCCATTTATTATTAATTGAATCAATTGAGATCATGGTTATTAAGTCAGATGATATACCGGAATTGATTTTGTTATATACGACCCAATCCATATCATTAAATTTTGCTAATCCTCCTCCCCATGTTCCAATCCACTTCGTTCCCCCGGTGTCTATTGTAATAGCCCTCACTTTGTTATCCGGTAATCCAGAGTTACTTCTGTTAAAAAAAACCGTTTCCCCATTAATTTTATTCAACTTAATAAGCCCTCCTCCGAAAGTTCCCGCCCATATATAATTGCCTTCTTCAGCAAGAGCCATTATCTGATCGCCGCTTGTATAGTTCATCCATTCCGGAGTTTGTGCTGAAAGACTATAACAGATTATCATAATTAATATGGTTAATTTCTTTTTCATTTACTTATAAACAGGAATAGTTTATTGGTTGATATAATTCTCCTCTGTGTTTTTTCTTTCCCCTGGAGAATAGGTAAACGCATCTAAACTTGTACTCAATATCCCTTCCCCAAGGGCTACGCAAATTTGCAAATGTTATTTTATAGAATCAATTATTCTTGTCACTCAGCAAACATTATGTAAAAAAATTCCAACAAATTCTCCTTTTATTTTAAATAAATCATTTTCTTAGTTGCAGAATAGTTCCCGGCTTGAAGCTTGCAGAAATAGATTCCTGATGCCAGATTCATGATACCGGATGCATCGAACTCAACTTCATACTCTCCCGCTGGTTTTTCTTCGTTAACAAGAGTTGCAACTTCTCTTCCGAGAACATCATAAACTTTAAGATTTACGAATGACGATCCAAATACTAAGCAGAGTTAAAAAAGATTTTTTATTATAAACAGCAAATTGAATCTCAACAGGAGTATGACAAGCTCAAAAAAGAATATGGAATAAAATATCCTGAAGTAATTAAATTTTTAGAAAGAAATCTGGAAAATCTTCTTACTCACCAAAGCAACAAGAGAATACCAAATACAAATAACATTGCAGAGAATTATAACAGACAAATAATGAGAAGATTAAAAACAATCGAAGCTTTTCAGAGTATAGAAACAGCATTTAATTACTTAAATTTGGTGAGAAATTATTTAAGATTTAAGCCATATACAGATTGCAGAGGTAAAAGAAGAATTAGAAGCAGAAAATCTCCGATGGAACTTTTTCAAGTAGGATTATCCACTAAGGATTGGCTAAAACTTTCGTTACTTAACTAATATTTATCAACCGAAGAGTTAACGCTTTCTAAAATTTAGCCTTGACTTTCAAAACCAAATTGTCAATTTTGAGCCACATTTTACTTGAAAAAAAGGATAATTACCGGGACCCTTAATGCGTAAAAATCTAATCTTATTAACAGCACTTATTACAATTCTTCTTCCACAATCTAATGCACAAACAGTTTTTGGTAAGTATGCCGGAGAATTTATGGCAATCGGTGTTGGCGGAAGAGCTCTTGGTATGGGCGGAGCTTTTACTGCTGTTGCAAATGATGTAACAGCAGGTTACTATAATCCTGCAGGTCTTGCAAATCTTAACTATCCCCAGATCTCATTGATGCACTCAGAACAGTTTGGCGATCTTGTAAACTACGATTACGGTGCTGTCGCAATTCCTTATGGAAACGATATGAGCTTCGGTTTAAGCATTATACGTCTTGGCGTGGATGGTATTCCCGATACACGCAACGCACTTTATGATGCAAATGGCGACGGTGTTGTGGACATTAACAGCGACAGGTTAGATTACAGCAAGATAACAGAATTCAGCGACCAGGACTGGGCTTTTTATCTGTCTTTTGCTAAAAGACATTCAGAAAATTTTTACTGGGGAGTAAGTGTTAAAATAATTCACCGGGATATTGCCGAATATTATGCAAACGGAATTGGGTTTGATATTGGTGCTTATTATTCACCAATGGAAAATTTATTTGTTGGTGCAAATATTCAGGATGTAACAACTACTCTTGTAGCATGGAAAACGGGAAGGAACGAACTCATCTCGCCTACAGCTAAATTAGGAACTGCATACAGGCTTAATATACTTGGCGGAACAGTTACTCCTGCACTTGACTTAGATATCCGTTTTGAAAACAGAAGATCATCTGCTTACGGAAATTTAGGTCCAATTAGTTTTGATTCTCACTTAGGTCTTGAGTATACCTTCAAAAATCTTTTTTCCATCCGGGGCGGCTACAATGATGTAAAACAATTTACAGTCGGTGCAGGAATAAAGCTCCCGAAGCTTAACATAGATTATTCTTTCGCAAGATTCAGTCAATCCGAAATTGACAGGCTTCCGGATTCACACAGGATTTCATTAATTCTTACTCTTGAAGAACCACGATTTTTAAGAGAAGGGATTTAGAAGAATCTCTTAAAAAATTAAGTTGATAAAATTTTTCTTATGTCTGAATTTCAGCAAATGGGCAAGCTGCTAATCTTCGGGGGAATT
>MGZZ01000136.1:6679-14206 GCA_001802795.1 Ignavibacteria bacterium GWC2_36_12
TTTCTTTGGAGATAAAATCCCTTTTATCGGTAAGCTGCCGGGAGATATATACATTAAGAAAAAAAGTTTTACTTTTTATTTCCCCATTGTTACTTCGCTTATATTAAGTCTGATAATCAGCCTGATAATTTATTTTTTCAGGAAATAAATACTAAGACTCTTTCATTAAACTATTAATTCTATTTACATACTTTTCTTTTGCCACAAGACCCACATATTGATCTACGATAAATCCTCTTGCATTTATTATGAATGTTGTAGGAATCGCCTGGATATATCCGTAATCAACAACAACCTGGTTTGTTCCGTAAACAACCGGGTAATTAATTCCATACTCCTTCATAAAAGGCAATATGTCATCCATAGTACGTTTATCGTCGAGTGAAATTCCTATAACGATAACCTTATCTTTAAATTCCTTCTGAATAGATACAAGATCGGGAACACCCATTCTACAAGGTCCGCACCACGTTGCCCAGAAATCAAGAATAACAATTTTCCCTTTGTAATCGGAAAGATTAATCTTTTTGCCGTCTGTGCTGACTAAATTAAAATCAGGTGCCTTGGTTTTGTTATCATTAACCTGTTCGTTTACTTGATTTTTTAGAGTTACATTCTCTTCATTGTTTTCTTTGCTGCAACCAATTGCATTAAATGTCAACATCATAAACAAAGCCGGGAAGAAATATTTGTTCGGTTTCATAATTCTCACTTTATAATTTATCATATTCCACACTATTAATTATTTTGTACGCCAGACTGAGGTTTATAGTTAGGGGGATAAGGCCCTCTTTCAGGTTCATTCCTCGTATTATTTACAATAAAAAATATTAACAATATTATCAGGATTACAGTTGTCCAAATAGCATTCTTATATCTTGGGTCGATAATATGTTTTTTCTCGGGCGGGTTTTTACCTATTTGCCTTACTTTTGTATTTGTTTTCTTTTGTGCCATAATTATTGTGTAATATGATGTATTAAATTATAATCGGTTTCAAAAATACAAATCTTTTTTGTGTGAAAAACAGTTTATCCAAATAACTGCAATTGTTCAGTAAAATCTGATTTAAAATGTTCTGTTGTAAGATTGAACATTCTCCTGTTCAAGCCATATTTCCTGCAGCTTATTTGAAAAAGATTTTTAACTGTATCGGCAAGCTCGCCTTCCCCTTTGAACCTTATTCCAAATTCAGATGAATTCAATTTCCCGTTTCTTACAGATTTTATTCCGTTAATTACTTTTGATGCTCTTTCCGGAAATTCTCTTTTAATCCACTCGATAAAAAGCTCTTTAACTGAATATGGAAGTCTCAACATTATGTATCCTGCAAATTCAGCACCTCTATCAGAAGTTTCCTTAAGTATACCCGGAATTTCTTTATCATTTAAACCGGGAATAACAGGCGCAACATTAACTCCAACAGGAATATTATTTCTGGCAAGAGTTTCAATTGTTTTTAGACGCATTTCCAAGGTCGATGTTCTGGGTTCCATTTTTCTTGCAAGATCCTTATCCAAGGTTGTAACAGAAATTGTAACCGAAACAATTCCGAGTTCAGCCATCTCTTTAAGAACATCTACATCTCTTTGGATCAGAGCATTCTTCGTAATTACTCCCACCGGATTTCCGTATTTCAGACATACTTTAAGTGCTTCTCTTGTTATTTGCAATTTCTTTTCCACCGGCTGATAGCAATCTGTGTTTCCTGAAAATATTATTATATCGGGTCTGTAATTTTTCTTTTTAAATTCTTGTTCCAGCAAAAATGCTGCTTTAGGTTTTACCATAATCTTCGTTTCAAAATCAACTCCCGATGAAAAGCCAAGGTATTCATGGGTAGGTCTTGCATAACAATAGATACATCCATGCTCACATCCGCGGTACGGATTAAAAGAATAATCAAATCCAACGTCGTAACTATCATTCTTTGCAATAACAGTTTTCGATTCATCAACAAAATATTCTGTAGGAAGATTATTAATTTCAGGTTCATCAAAATCCGACCAGTCATCAAAAGAAAAATCTTCAACAGATAATCTTTCGAACCTGTTCTTCGGATTTAAATTGGCTCCCCTTCCTCTGAATTTATTTTCATTCATATTTTTTTACTTAAAAACTATTTACTTTAAATCCCTTATGAATAATCCTTAAGATGAATTATAAATTCATCACGGACTTTTAACATCATTGTAAATAATTTGTAAAAGATTGTTTTAATGCTAATTATTTTTCCCGGATTTCCCGGTAGAGTGAGAACTGAATGTTCTGATTCCTTGCTGAAATTTAGATTGAATAAATTATATCAGCAAGATACAATTTGAGAATTTTTCTCTCACGGTGGAAATTTGTTTCGCATTAGCTACGTCTCTAAATACTCTCAAAAGTAATATTTACCCTAACATTACTAAAATGTAATTTTTATATTTTTGATCCTGAATTAATATATGTTAATTATGAACCAGGAATAGTATCCTTTTAGATAAGTTGATTTTTTGATATTTTAGTGCATTGCTTTATGTAGTAATGGTTTTTCTAAAATCCTCGCCTTGATTGAAAGTATGTTACGAAACATTGTTAACTATAAGCAGATTGATGGGAGGCAATACTGGTATGATAGTTGCGTTTTTATTGGTTTATATAACCTCAAAATGAATATGATTCCATATATCTATTTAGCATATAACAACTGAAGAGGCACCTAATGTTAAAAACAGAGCAAAAAAAAGAACAGGCTGAGATTAACAATCCAAGGTACCCTGACATTTACACTAAAGATGGATTAGAAGAAGAACTTGAACGTTATACTCATACTGCAATAAGTGAAATAAGATTTTCATTAATACTTAAACCGGCTATTATATCTTTTATAGCTCTTGTTTTTTCTTTCTTTCTTGATCTTTCCAGTGTTCCTTTACTTGGAGATGTTACAATAAAACTTGCCCAGAGTTTATTCCCCGCATGGAACCCGGGCAAAAGTGCAATTGCTCCATACAGTTTTTGGTGGCTTCCCGTAGTTATTTATGCCCTGTTCATTTTCCTTTCATACCTCGCATATAACAAATTGAAACTGGAAATTATCAGAACGCCGGCATCGGAAACGATAGATAGAATTATTTCTTCCTATACAAGTGTAATTGATAGTATCTCAACAGCATTGCCTTTAATCGGCGCTGCAATATTACTTATCAGCATTAAGTTAGGAGAAGAAATTTTTCTCGGGCTCTCCGTACCGTTTGAAGTAAAAGCATTGATTGTTCTTGCATTGGGAAAATTATTCGAACCCGTTCTCGATCAGCTTGGCGTTGAGTTTCAGAATGTTGTAAACCATGTTAGGGATATAAAAGACAGGTACTTCTCGAGAATACAAATTGAGAATTCAAAAAACCTCTTAAAACAATTAGGAAGCGGACCGGGTTCTGCCACAAGAGGTGCAGACATTACACTCAAGGATCTTGAAAATTATAAAAGCGTGTTAGAACAGACTGTACAGCTAAGCGAACTAATACAGAATAATTTTAACGCTATACGTATAACTTTAGAAAAGATTAATACAACACAACATATCAGCCAGGAAAAAATTGCGCAACTAAAGGATCTTGCCAACTCGATTATTCAAGCTTCAAATTCGCTTAGCAACGAAAAAACCGTTGCAGGACTTAAACACCTGGAATCAATTGTTGTAAAAAGATAAATAATAAAATGGTAAAGAAAGAAAGAGATAGTAAGTTTGTAATCTACCAGGTACTGTATATTTTCGTTATTACAGTGCTTGCTTTAAAAGGCGCTGACCTCGATTTAAGCAAGGTTGTTGCTGAAGAACAATCTGTTGATAAAGCTGTGAGAGATTCGCTGGTTGTACTACTCGATTCTCTTTACAAGCAAAATGTAAAATTTTCTATTAATATTGATCCGAATGTTAAAGTTGAAAACGAAGAGTTAAAACAAAAACTGGCTTCTATGAACCAGAGGATTCAAACTTTAGCTGAAAAAGTTAAAGAAATTCCACCTGAAGAAGAAAAACCCGAGATAACCGAGGAACAAAACTTAATGCAGCTCCCTATCTCGGTAACACAAACTTTCATCCAAAACACATGGAATAAAGCAAAAAACACGGGTAGTGTTCCCACGTATATTCTCGACCCTAAAAATGCAAGTAAACCTCTTGCTGTTATTCAGGCAGGAGAAGAAAAAACATTTGATTTAACTGACCAGACAGAAGTAATAGCAAAATTTGGAACACGGGAAGAGAAAATTAAAGTTCTTCCCAACAGACCTCCTGACATTAAAATCGAAAAAGTAACTACTAAAATGAGCGGGTCTGATATTTATGTTAAGGATCTTCAGAGAATTACAGTCTTCACTGTAACTATTATAGATGAAAGACCCGATCAATTAAAAATAACATATACAGGACCTGTTTCGGTAACAGGACCGGTTAAGAATAATAAAGGAAACCTCGTTTACAATGTTTCACTTAATTTGGCTCCCAACGAAAACAGGTTTGATGACTGGCTGAACAAATACGGAGACATTAAAGATCCTGATGGAAGATACAAAGCGAATTTCTTTTTCACTGTTGTAGATGAAAGATCAAAAGACCGTGTACAGGTTGGAGACTCTTTTATTTTTACTGACTTTTCTAAATAACCATCCTATTCAAAACTATGAAAACGAAATTCTTCTTCATAATAATCCTTATCGCTGTCGTTACGCCGTTAAGTAAATTGATGTCGCAGGACGAAGAAGAAAGAATATTATTCTACCAGATGGAACCTTTTGACGATAGCCTGTTTATTAAAATTCAGAAAGAATTATTCATTGATCCCCCTGATCCGAAAGCGGAAATAATAATTGATTTAAGAGACGCCAATAACCAGACAGCTTCAATTAAAGGAGTTCTTTATCCGCTTCTTGCTTTAACCCCGGAAACCCGTGCACACATAATCACCTATCCTTTTAAACTTAACCTTGAAGAAAATATACACTATGGAAGTGTGTTCACAAGAGTTTTTGAAAGGATGAGAGTGAACAAATTTTTATCTCCGCCCACCGCTCTTCAAATTTCCTCGACAATGGGATATATCAATCCTTTCCTTCAATTGTTTGGTGGAGAAAGATTCGGATTGCCAATAAAAGACGATCTTGGTTTTTCGCTGGGGATAGGAACTCCCTATTCCGGTCCATTAGAAACAAATTTTTTCGAAGCTAATGTACATTTACTTGGAGTGTTCGGCGGGGTTTTTACAAAAATTAATGAATTAACAGACATTAAGCAGAATAATAATCATAACAATCTTTACACAACAACAGGTTTCCACCTTGGATATACAATACCGCTTGGTAATTTTTTTCAAGTAAGTTATACAAGGGTTTTGGAAGATCTCATTGAAGCCGATAGCATAAGTTTCACGAGAAATAATACTCTAGAATACAAAGCAAAAATTTTAACGGGTTCCTACTTCAACTGGGAATTCAGGTATCCTGTAAGCATTATGGGTTCAACGAGGGCTAAATTTTATGTGGCACAATATGTTAAGGAATGGCATATTGGTATAACGGGTAGAGAACTTTCCTTTGCGGGAAGTACCTTCGACCTGAGAATTGACGTAATGCCGCACAGCGATGTAAGACAACCACAAGCTGTTATTGACATCTTAGTTCAAAAAATTGCCCAGAGCTGGGCTTTCAGCTCATTTGCACTGGGTCCTTCTGTAGTTTTCTCTACGACGGAAAAAGGGAACTTAGGTATTATTTCTATATTTGCTAACTTAAGACTAAAAGTAGGCACATCACTTTAATAAAATATTTTAATATTTGTTCTAATTATTGTAAGTAGAGTCGTTGATGAATCTGATGAAATTTTTGTTCTTAATTTTGATGGTTACGCTCTCCATATACCTAATGCCGGTTCGTGCGCAAGACGATGAAGAACCGATATTATTTTACCAGATGGAACCTTTAGATGACAGTCTTTTTATCAAAATACAGGAGGAGGTTTTCATAGATCCGCCCGATCCGAAAGCGGAAATCATTGTTGATCTAAGGGATGCAGCCAATCAAACGATTTCAATTAAAGGAACTCTTTATCCGTTTCTTGCTTTTACACCCGAAACAAGAGCTAAGATTACTACTTTCCCTTTTAAAATAAATCTACAGGAAGCAATTAATTTAGGCAGTGTATTTACTAGAGTAATTGAAAGAATGCGTTTCGGGAAGCTATTCTCCCCTCCAACTGTAACACAGATTTCTTCGACTTTACATTACATTAATCCATTCTTCCAGATATTTGGCGGAGAAAGATTCGGATTCTCAATCAAGAAAGATGTAGGAATGTCAATCGGAAGCGGCACTCCTTATACCGGTCCGCTCGAGACAAATTTTGTCGAAGCAAACTTTCACATACTCGGTTTTTGGGGCGGTCTGTTCAACTCGATTGATGCAATGACTGATCTTAAAGAGGAAAACAATCATAATATTCTTTTTGCTACTACCGGAATGCAGCTCGGTTATGTTATACCGTTCGGAAATTTTTTAGAGGTAAGTTATACAAAAGTACTGGATGAGGCATCAACCTCAGAAATTGAAAGATGGCGAAAAAATGAAGTAAGAAATTATAAAGTAAAAATACTTACGGACTCGTATTTCAACTGGGAGTTTCGTTACCCGATTAGCATACTTGGCTCAACAAGAGCCAAATTTTATGTTGCAAGATATCTTAATGAATGGCATATAGGCTATACCGGCAGGGAAATGTCCCTTGCGGGCAGCACTTTCGATTTCAGGTTCGATGCTATGCCGAGCAGCGATATCAGGCAACCTCAATATGTTGTTGAGGCACTGGTTCAAAAAATAGCCGAAGGTTATGCATTTAGTGCAATAGCATTCGGACCCTCATTAATCTTTTCAAACACTTCGAGCGGCAGCTTCGGTGTGATCTCAATCTTTGCAAACCTACGACTTAAAGTAGGAACTTCCCTCTGATTATTTTATGTTGAGAAAATAAAAAAATTCTTATTGCATGAAGCAAGCGTTTATTCTTTGGTCAGGAGCGTTGCTACTCACTTTTCTCACCGGCTATGTTCAAAGCGGAACAAGCGAATATTACCCTGTAACAGGAACTTCAGGCATCAATGGGAAAAAAGTAACATACAAATTTGATAAAATTTATAAAGACAGAGGAGATTACAAGTTTATAATAAGAACCGACGACCCGGATGTTGAAGGTGTAATTAAGTGGAAAAAAAAAGATGGTCATGAATGGAAAACTATCGAGATGAAAAAGGATACAAACGTTCTTTATGCAAAAATACCACGGCAAAATGCCGGTAATAAAATTCTATACTACGCTAAGCTGTATAAAGATACTCACACATATAATTTACCGGGCGAGCCGGTAACACTTTTATTTCTCGGCTATTTGCCAGCAACAATCGGATTTTTGAGTTTCTTTACTTTATTCGGTGGATTACTCCTGAGTTTCAGAACAGGACTTGAGTTCTTTAATGAAAATCAGAAAATAAAAAA
>MGZZ01000137.1 GCA_001802795.1 Ignavibacteria bacterium GWC2_36_12
AATATTTTGATAATCCTGAAATCGGAAATGTTGTTGAGCAAGTTGTTGATCATGGAATTACCAGAGGGGTTTTTGTTTTACACAAACGTGGTGATTACAATCCGGGAGAAAATAAGAGAGGAAATATCAAATATGTTTTTACTCTCGATTACGGAGTAGGGAACAGAACTGCCTACCTGGAAATGGTAAAGACAGTGGTAAAAACTCTTCAGATACCAAAAGAAGTAAAACGAATTACATCTTATGATAATTACTTTAATAGTTCTCCAAACAGGGTAATCGAATTTGAGTTTGAAACCATGGCTGATGCAGTTAAGTATTTTGAAATGCCCCAGATTAAAGATATAGTTGAAACAAGTGTTAACATGTCGATCAATCACAAAATGAATGTTTTAAGGCTTAGAGGAGATTATAATAAAAATTAAGTGTTCATCTAAAAATATTTTTTAATAAACAAAAAGGAGTACGTGTTATGAAACAGTTACTTTCAATATTCACTGTATTATTTGCTGTGATAATTTTATCAGGTCTAAGCTTTGCACAAGATGCTGTAGAAGTCGATCCTGAACATTACAAAGTTGAGTTTGAAAACGATCAGGTTCGTGTTTTACGAATTACTTACGGACCAGGTGAAAAATCTGTAATGCATGAGCATCCTGATGCTTTTGCTGTATTCCTGACTGATGTAGATGGCAAATTTACTTTCCCTGATGGAACAACTCAGGAGAACAAGCCAACAGCAGGGATGACTTTGTGGACACCTGCAGGAAAACATTTGCCTGAAAATACGGGAGATAAACCTTTTGAACTCATTCTGGTTGAGATGAAAAGTAAATCAAAGGAATGATTCTTTTAATTCATAATAGAGTGTTCTTAGAAAAATCTTAAAACAAAATAAAAGGAGTAAGTTCTATGAAACAGTTCTCAAAAATCTTTTTAATAATGTTTGCTGCATTTCTTCTTTTCAATGGCAGCAGCTTCGCACAGGAATGGTCTAATGAACAAAAGGATGTATGGGCAGGTGTTGAAAAATACTGGGAAGTCAATCAAAGTAACCCACTGGATTTTCTACAGTACTTTGATGCATCGTATTTAGGATGGGGGTATGAGAATGAATCTCCCTCAACGAAAAACGATGTTACAAAATCTTTCGGCTATTGGACAAAGAAAGGAAAAGAACAATACCACATACTAACGCCTGCCCGAATCTGGGTGAACGGCAATTTTGCTTATGCTCATTATTATTATACACAGGTTATGGAAAGTACAGATGGCAAGCCTCGCACTGAAAGGGGACGCTGGACAGACATTCTTATGAAAAAGAACGGTAAATGGATGCTTGTAGGTGACCATGGCGGTGAAAGGAAAAGCGATTAAATCATCTGTTGAAGTAAATAGTTCTTTAATAATAAACAATTTAAGAGGATGGTTCTATGAAAAATTTAATTCAAATCTTTGCGATAATATTCATCTTCATATTTGCGGCAGGAAATATTTCCGCACAAAGTGAAGAAAGTACCCTGATAGTTAGCTTCCAGAAAGTAAAACTGAGTGATATTGGTGCAGCAAATAAATTGATCAACGAAAAATTTGCACCGATATTAAATAGCTTAGTTGATGAAGGAAAGCTCTACAGTTGGGGCTTGTTCAATCACGCCTGGGGCGATGAATGGAATGTAAATGTCTGGTACACAGCTAAGGATATGGACGCTTTCCACATATTCTGGGAAGAATATATGAACCGTATAGATAAACAACAGCCCGATGCCTGGAAAGAATTAAGAAATTACATCCAGGAACATAAGGATAACATTTATACAATACTTAACCAGCATCAGCTTCCGCCTCAAAAATAAAAATGTATTAAAATAAAGATGTCATCTTCTCTGGAGGTGACATCTTTTTAAATTCAATTCATAAAATCTTTTGGATCAATTAAAGGAAAATATTTCAACCCTGTTTTACTAAATCATTCTATTTAATGAAGAAAATAAATCACCAACAACCACAGTTAAAAATAGCTGAGTTAGAAAAAGAACTTGCAGCAAAAAACCGGGAACTTGAAATTGAAGCTGCTCTGGAAAGAGTACGCGCAAGAACTATGGCTATGCAGCGCAGCGATGAGCTTAGAGAAGCAGCGGCTTTATTGTTTCAACAGGTACAAAAATTAGGAGTAAAGCCATGGAGCTGTGGATATTGTATTTGGAACAAAGATAAAACAGCAGTTACAGCCTGGATGAGTCCGCCTCAAGGCGGTATACAACCTCCGCTTGAAATATCAATGAGGGGGAATCCCAATATGATCGGCACATTGCAGGCATATCAAAATGGGGAAGCATTTTACGTTGAAGAATTGAGCGGCAAGGCTTTAGAAGATCAATTCAATTTTCTTATATCTAAAGTTCCAGGATTTAAGGAGCTTGTTAGTAATTCAAAGAAAGCAGGTTTTTCTCTACCGTCTTTTCAAGTAATGCATACTGCTTTCTTTTCCCATGGTTATTTGCTCTTTATTACCCTTGAACCCTGCCCCGATGCATGGAACATCTTCAAGAAATTTACAGCTGTATTCCAACAAACCTATACCCGTTTCCTTGATCTGCAAAAAGCAGAAGCACAGGCAAGAGAAGCGGAGATTGAACTGGCTTTAGAAAGGGTTCGTGCAAGAACTATGGCTATGCACAGCAGCCAGGATGTTGGAGCTGCAGTTGAAACACTTTATGATGAACTGGAAAACCTGAAAACAGAAGCTACTACATGTGGTATTGCCATTATTCATGAAACGGGACAACTGGAAACATGGACTGTAACCAGCAGGACGGCAATCAAAATTCCAGGCGAAAAAACACAATTGCACATGGGATTCCTTGATATCTCCATGCATCCTTTTCTCCTGGCCATTGTAGAAGCATCCAAAAATAATCTGCCTGATTTTTCTTATGACCTGGAAGGAGAAAGCATGATAGCTTTCTTTAAAGGTATTAATGATGCCGTAAACTATTCCGGCAATTTTGATATAGCAGCTTTGCCGCCTAAAATTTTCAATAAATTTTTCTTCTTTCGTGAAGGAGCATTATTTGTTGAATCACTAAAAGAATTATCACCAGTTTCATCGCAAATCTTCACACGCTTTGCAGCCGTATTCGGGCAAACATACCAGCGATATCTCGATCTGAAGCAAGCTGAAGCACAGGCAAGAGAAGCAGAGATTGAAGCAGCATTGGAAAGAGTAAGAAGCAGAACAATGGGCATGCAAAAAAGCGATGAGCTCAAAGAGGTCATTCAAGTTGTATATGAACAATTCATTCACTTAAATATCAAAGTTGAACATACAGGGTTTGTTATAGATTATAAGGCAAGGGATGATTACAATATTTGGATTGCTGATCCGCTCGGGGTTCCCTCCCAAGTAACAATTCCTTATTTTGATTCTGTGTATTACAATCGTTTTAATGAAGCAAAGGAAAAAGGAGAGGATTTCTTTGCCACCAATCTGAGTTTTGAAGAAAAAAACAGGTTTTATCAAAAGCTTTTTGAGTATGTTCCCGGATTGCCGGAGGAAGCAAAGGAATTTTATTTTAGTTGCCCTGGCCTTGCGGGATCCACTGTATTGTTAGACAACGTTTGCCTGTACATCGAGAATTTTTCGGGTACTCCTTATTCAGATGAAGAGAATGCCACGCTTATGCGATTTGGAAAAGTATTCCAACAAACCTACACCCGCTTTCTCGATTTGCAGAAAGCAGAAGCACAAGCTACAGAGGCACGGATTGAAGCTTCTTTAGAAAAAGTCAGAAGTAGTGCAATGGCTATGCATAATAGTAATGATATTTCTTCAACAACTACTGCTGTATTTGAGGAATTGGGAAAACTTAACATCAAGTCCAAACGTTGCGGAATTGCATTGCTTTCCGCAAACTCTTTTATGGGCCATGTTTATGCTGCTGCAACTTCTTCTGATGGAAAATTCCTGACACTAAGACGATCTATTGATATGACGCAGCATCAATCTCTGCAGCAACAATATGAAAGCTGGAAAAAGCAAGAGAATTATTTTATTGAAATGAATGGAGATGAATTAAAATCTTATTATCAGCTTCCTTTTTTTTATTCATCACCTGATTATGTTCCGCCTGCAAATTATGAACGGACTGAGTACGGTTATTATATACCTTTTCCTGAAGGATTATTTTATGCCTGGACAGAAAATCCTTATACTGAAGATGAAATAGAAATTCTGAAACGTTTTAAAAGAATTGTAGATCTTACTTTCCGCCGTTTTTTTGATCTTCAAAAAGCAGAAGCACAAGCAAGAGAAGCAATTAAACAAGCATCATTGGATAGAATTCGCGGTGAGATTGCAAGTATGCGTACAGCAGACGATCTCAATAGAATTACACCTATCATCTGGCGTGAACTTACAATACTGGAAGTACCATTCATCCGCTGCGGCGTTTTCATCGTTGATGAAGGGAATGCAAATGTTCAGGTTTATTTAACTACACCGGATGGCCTATCTCTTGCAGTTTTGAGTTTACCTATTGATGCTAATGAACTAACAAATAACGCTGTAGAGCATTGGCGTAAAGGTATTGTTTATAAAGAACATTGGAACAAGGAGGAGTTTATCAATTGGACAAAATCAATGATTGAACAGGGACAAATTCAAAATGCAGAAACTTATCAGGGTTCTGCAAACCCACCGGAATCGTTGGATCTGAATTTTGTTCCTTTTACTCAGGGGATGCTTTACGTGGGAAATACTTCACCGCTCACCGAAGAAAAGATTCAGTTAGTAAAATCATTAGCTGAAGCATTTTCAATTGCCTATGCACGATATGAAGATTTTAAAAATCTTGAAGATGCTAAGAATAAAGTTGAAGTAACTTTAAAAGAATTAAAATCCGCACAAGTTCAACTTATACATTCGGAAAAAATGGCTTCACTTGGGGAGCTTACTGCGGGTATTGCACACGAAATAAAAAATCCGTTAAACTTTGTAAATAATTTTTCTGAAATAAGTGGTGAACTTCTTGATGAAATGAAAACAGAATTAGAGAATAAAAATAATGAAGAAGTAATTGAGTTAATCGAAAATCTGAAACAGAATCTGGAGAAGATAAATCAGCATGGCAAGCGGGCTGATTCTATAGTAAAAGGAATGCTTCTTCATTCAAGGGGAAGTTCAGGAGAAAAAACATTAACAGATATAAACGACCTTCTTGAACAATATGTTACTCTTGCTTATCATGGGTTGAGAGCCCAGGATAAAGAATTTAATATTACAATAGAAAAAGATTATGATAAAACTTTAGACAAGGTAAACATTGTTCCTCAAGATATCAGCAGAGTATTCCTAAACATAATTAACAATGCCTGCTATGCAGCGTATGATAAAAAGAAAAAGAGCAGAGATGATTTTTCTCCAATGCTGAAAGTATCAACAAAAAATTTGAATGGAAAAGTTGAAATACGGATAGGCGATAATGGAAACGGTATTCCTGCAGATATTATTGACAAAATATTCCAGCCTTTTTTTACAACTAAACCGACTGGAGAAGGAACCGGTTTGGGGTTATCTTTAAGTTACGATATTGTAACTAAAGTTCACGGCGGTGAATTGAAAGTTGAGACTAAGATAAATAAAGGTTCAGAATTTATTATTCAGCTGCCTTTATATTGAGTTGATTCTATGAAAACAAATTTAATGAAAAAAATTATTCTGTTAATGTTACTGTCCACTGGAGCAATATTATGCCAGACCAATGACACGACTTATATATATGGTGACAGTTTAAAAACAAATAATATTCAAATCTTTAAAGGTTGGGATTATCATCCTGGCGATGACAGCACATGGGGACTTCCTGCATTCTCTTCCGTTG
>MGZZ01000138.1:0-7768 GCA_001802795.1 Ignavibacteria bacterium GWC2_36_12
TGAATTTAATTTACTTGAGAGACTTTTTAAACATAACTTCTGACCGCTTCGCCCTCGTAGGCTAATTTGTTATTTTTGGGTTTAGTGGCTTCGTTCGGCGAACTTGTTCAAAGTTATTCTTATAATTAATCAACTTGCAAACTGTGCTTATGAAAAAAGTTAAGCACAGTTTGCCTAATCATCGGCAGTTGTAAATAGCTTGGCTTCCCTGTTATGGGCGGCGGGTTAGTTGCAAGGCCGTTAGGTGCTTGGTAATTAAATGGAAACTTCAAATATTTATACTCTTTATGCCATAATTGGTGGTTTAATTGGTTCAGTATTGACTGTAATAATTAGTAAAGTCCTTGATATTATTCAACAGTCAAGAGAACATAGATATTCAATTCAAAAAACTTTTTTCACGAAAAAATTAGAAGTAGCTGAAGCAGCTGTCTCTCAATGGTATGTATCTTCAAATGTTTTAGGTTCAATTGCCCGTTTATATGAACAAGCACCCGTATTAGAAAAAGGAATTGAACGAGATGTTTTTAATATAATGAATAACTCTCTGACTATTCAATTGAACAAACTTCAAGAGGCATCTAATCAAATTGCAAACTCATTCCTTTTATATTTTGACATTGATGATTCATTTTGGAATAATGAAGCACTGAACAATTTTTTAAAATGCTTATCAAATCTTAAGGTAATCATAACATCATTAGATATGTTTCACAATTTAAATTCTGGCATCCCAGAAAATGACTATAAGAAGTTAATTCAAAAAGAGATTGATAGACTAAATAAAGAATTAGAAAAGGAAATGAAAAATTTTGTTTCTTTTATTGATGATTCAAGAGAAGGGATGATAACCTTATTAAAAAAAGTTCGTAATGAAATGAAAAAGTATGAATAGAAAATTTAAAACGCCCTAACCCGCAACTCCGACCGGTTCGCCCTCGTAAGGCTTTTTCAAGTTCTTGGGTTGTGTGACTTCGTTCTGGAAACTTGTTCAGGGTTTTTCTATGAAAGTTAGTCTTAAATCATCGGCAGTTGTAAATAGTTAGGCTTCCCTCTTATGGGCGGCGGGTTAGTTGCAACGCCGTTATACAGCTAAAGATAAATATGAATTATAAAACGTTACTTCCTTTTATAATAATATTGTTTTTCAATTACAGTTTTGGACAAATCATTTCCGACCCGTTAGATTATTATCCCCTACAAGTGGGAAATAAATGGATATATAAAGAAGTTCCATACAATGCATTTGAAAATGATACTGGAGATACATATCGTTATCGTTATGAAGAAATTGTTGGGGACACTATTCTTGGTGATGGACTACATTACTTTATTAAAAAGTTTTGGTATACTAATCAAGTTATACATACTGCTTATCAACGAATCGATTCAATAGCAAAAATAATTTATAATGAATGGGGATATGATGAATACAACCTTTCTGCAAGACCAGATTCAATCTGGATAGATAATTATGGAATGGAAAATATGTTGCGTTATGATACCGCTTTGGTTGGTGAATTAAATATAGTCCGTCCAATTATAATTTATCAACAAGGTTACTTTTATTTTAATAGAACCTTAGCCAAAGGGATAGGGTTCTGTTTTGCAGAATATGGTGATTTAGGTGGTCATACTTTAGATTTTTTAGTATATGCAAAGATAAATGGCGAAGAATATGGTAGTACAGTTGATGTTCCTGAAACCGAAATAATTGGGATAAATGATTTTATATTATACCAAAACTATCCAAATCCATTTAATCCAACAACTATGATTAAATTTTCAGTAAAAAAATCTGGAAGTGTTAAATTATTAGTTTATGACATCCAAGGACAGTTAATAAAAGCAATATTGAATGAGAATAAAAATCCAGGTACTTACACAGTAGAATTTAATGGAAGTAAATTATCAAGTGGATTTTATTACTATGAAATCGAATCTGGGCATTCTAGAAAAGTTAAGAAAATGTTATTATTAAAATAAAATGCTGTATAACCCGCAACTCAACCCGCTGATTCTATGCAATCACTCTTAAAACATAAATTACTGAACTCTTATAAGGATGAGATGATTTCCTTTATGGATACTCATCCTGAAGTTTTTGATGAGGCAATTCAATTAGCTGTTTCGGACAAGCAGCCCTACTCGTGGCGGGCAGCGTGGTTATTATGGAGTTGCATGGAGGAGAATGACAAGCGGATTCAAAAGTACATTAGTAAGATTGTTGACACTCTAAAAACTAAAGATGATGGACATCAAAGGGAATTACTTAAAATTCTTTACAAAATGGAATTAAAGGAAGAATATGAAGTGATTTTATTTAATACTTGTACAGATGTTTGGAAACAGATAAATAAAAATCCATCGGTGAGATTTAACGCTCTAAAATTCATAATTAAGATTGCTAAAAAACATCCTGAATTATTACAGGAAATTACTTTCCTTATGCAGGATCAATATTTGGAAACTTTGTCCCCTGCTGCAAGGAAATCTGTTTCGAAGATGATGAAGGAAGTTGCTCTGCAATGAGAAAAGTGCGTGCGTTTATTTTCTTATTTGTTTAGTTATCATCAATTGAGGTAAATATGAAAATTTTAAATAACCAATTATTAAAATATTTGATAGTTGTAGTTCCTTTAATACTTGCCATCATATTTCTCATTTTATATATAAATACTATTAATGATTATAACCAGTTAAGAACCAATTATGATAAGTCACTAAGTGATTATAAAGAAAAAGTAAAAGGATTAATCGTACAAAATCATAATCTGAATGTTCTTAGAAAAAATAGTCCGCCAAATACTATTAATTTATATGATTGGGATATAAAAAGATTGAAAGAAAAAGGATTATCTGATCCTGTCCGAGAAATTATTGATGATTTAATAAAACATAGCGAATTAATTCCTTATAAAGGGATACTGGGTGGAACAATGGAATTCTATGATAGAGAGATATGGATATTAAATAACAAATGGGTATTTGCATATTTTGAAGACGGACATGTTATGGGCTATCTCCTCCTTGAATATAGTATCTCAGATGATGGAAAGATAGAATGGAAAAGAATTGCCTCAATGAGAAGTTAAATATTTATAAATTGGTGAAGCAACAACCCAACTACCCGTCAAGCCGAGATCGACTTCTTTTCTCGTGGGCTTTTTCCCTTAAACTATTATCAAATTTAATATGAAGAAGTTTTTCATAAACTTTGTTATTCTCTTTTCTTCTTTACTATTACTGGATTGTTCAACCTCAAAAACAAATGATTCATTAAATGCTGATTACATGCCTTTAGCAATCGGCAACAAATGGTATTACTCTATTTATCCTCCGGATAAAAATGATGAATCCAAATTCATAAAAGAAGTAGTCGCAACAGATACTATCAATGGTAAAAAATATTTTTTGTTAAAAAATTCAAATATCTGGACGGATACGACAATTAATTATTATAATTATCTAAGATTATCAAATGATACCCTTTTCAGTTTAAATTATGATAATCAAAATCTAGGATATATTGAGAGAATAGATGCAATATTTTCTTTAGACTCAAATGAAACTGCGACAGTACATTTGGACCTCGATGTTTCGGAATCATTAAGCCGAAAAGCAATTGAAAGACTTCCAGTATTCAATCACTACACAATAAAAGTTACAAGCAAAAACGAAAATAAAATTGAATATCTTATTGATTATGGACATTTCGATATGAAGGGTACAACAACTTATGAAAAAGGCGTTGGGATGGTCAAATCAGTAAATTCCTGGGGAGCGGGAACAGAATTAAAAAAATATGACTTAAAATAAATCTCAAGCCGCTTTTTTCATATCACTACTATCAAATTTATTCTTTATTTTTTATCCAATCATTTTTTCAGATTTACAAGTAATAAATGCATCGTTTACCGGTTTCCATCTTTTTAGCTTGCACCTTTTTTAATAATGTTTTCTCACAAAATATTACTAAAAAACTCGACCAATATCTTACTGATTATTATATCAATAAAAATGTTCCTTCTATTTCTACGGGATTACTGCATGACGGAAAAATAATCTGGCTTGCGGAAAAAGGTTATTCCGATATCGAGAATAATGTGCCTGCTTCAAAAAATACGGTTTACAGAATAGCTTCCATATCAAAAATTATAACTGCTGTGGCAGTTATACAGCTTGTAGAAGAAGGTAAAATCAGGCTCGATGATGATGTGGAAAAATATATTCAATATCCCGCAAAAAGGTGGAAGTTTACGGTCAGGCAGCTGCTTACTCATACTGCCGGAATAAGGAATTACAGAAGTACCGGCGAGTTTGAAAGCAAAGAATATTTCAGATCAACTCAGGAAGCAATTAATTATCTTGCCAAGGATAGCCTGGAATATGAACCCGGCACAAAATATTTTTATACAACTTTAAGCTATAACTTTCTTGCAGCAATAATTGAAAATGTTTCAGGTCTTTCTTTCCATGATTATATAAAAAAGAATATCCTGATCTCTGCTGATATGAAATCAACTTACCCCGATTTTCAAAGAAGCATTATACCAAACCGCGCCAAGGGATATGACAGGAATGCGTACCGCCAGGTTCAGAACGCCGCTCTTGCAGACTTATCAATTAAAATTCCCGGTGGAGGATTATTATCAACCTCTGAAGATCTTTTAAAATTCTCCGATAACCTTCTCAAAGGCAAATTGATAAAATTAACAAGTCTTGACTCGATGATCGTACCGACTAAACTAAAGAATGGTAAAACAATAAACTATGGACTGGGTGTCTCTTTCGGTATAGATGAATCGGGAAGAAAATATATCAGCCACTCGGGAACCGGAACAGGGTTCACTTCCCTATTGCTGATTTATCCTCAGGAAAAAACAGCCGTTATTCATTTAATGAATATAAGAGACAGAAACATGGGTGAACCGGCGCTCGATATTGCAGCTATATATTTCGGAAGAGAAATTAAGAAGCCTGAAAAATCTCTTGCCGATTTTCTCCTCAAAATAACTTTAGAATATGGTATTGATTCTTCGCTTACCGCATTAAGGAAAATTAGCTCCGACACTACCGGCAATTTTAATAAAAGGTTGGAAGAGCAAATCACATTTGGTTATGATCTTATTAATATTCAAAGCTATCCTGTTGCAATCCAGCTTTTTAGAATGCTTACACGTGAGTTCCCGAACGCCGCAGATGTTTTTATAGGATTAGGAGACGCATACTTAAAGGACGGTAATAAAGGTCTTGCTACAAAAAATTTCCGTCTGGCTTTAAGGCTGCAACCTCTGAATAGTTATGCGGCTGAAATGCTTAAAAAGTTGAGCGGAATATAGCCCCTTTATATAAAGCAGATTTCTTCTTATAATCGTCTTGAATTCCTGAACAATTCTTTTAAATTTAATGTTAAGCTTATTACCAATATGTTAGGCACAAGATTCACAAAATATATTCCGCAAAGGCGGGACTCGCAGAGTTTTGAGGACCTGCTCAAATTGTTTCTGCAAATTATGATTGTAACTTCGGGAGATGTTGCAGAAGCATTGAACTGGCTTAACCAGCTCGATAAGCAGTATGGTTTAACGAATGATAAATACGGAATGGGAAACTTTATTGATGATTTAAAAGAAAAAGGATACCTCGAAGATAATGAAGACGGAACCGGATTTATAATAACCGCAAAGAGCGAACAAAGTATCAGGCGACAATCGCTTGAAGAAATTTTCGGCAAGCTGAAAAAATCTCAAAGAGGAAATCATAATTCGCCATTTACAGGTCAGGGGGATGAACCGACTTCTGACAGGCGCGAATATAATTTCGGCGATTCTGTCGAGCAGATCGATATGACTGATTCTATCAAGAATGCACAAATCAACCACGGTCTCGATGAATTCAAGCTGACTGAAAATGATCTTGAAATAGAAGAGCGTGATTACAAAGCAATAACTTCAACAGTTTTGATGATCGATATTTCGCATTCGATGATACTTTATGGTGAAGACAGAATTACTCCCGCTAAAAAAGTAGCCATGGCTTTATCGGAACTGATTACAACTAAATATCCTAAAGACACACTAGATATCATTGCTTTCGGAAATGATGCCTGGCCAATAGAGATAAAAGATTTACCTTATCTTGAAGTTGGTCCTTATCATACAAACACTGTTGCAGGGTTAGACCTTGCAGTCGATATTCTCAGGAGAAGAAAAACAAGCAACAAACAAATCTTTATGATAACGGATGGTAAACCGACCTGCCTTAAAGAAGGTTTGAAATATTATAAAAACAGCTTTGGGCTTGACAGGAAAATTGTTAACAAAACTCTGGACGAAGCGGCAAAATGCAGAAAGCTCGGAATACCGATAACAACGTTTATGATTGCAAAAGATCCGTATCTGCAGCGGTTCGTAAGAGAGTTTACCAAGACAAATAACGGCAGAGCATTCTACAGCAGCCTCTCAGGTTTGGGCGAATATATTTTTGAAGATTATGTGAGAAACAGAAGGAAGAGGTTGAAGTAGGCGGGTGCAGAGTTCAAGTGCAGGTTCAAGAGTAAGATCAGGAATATAGTCATTCATTGTTATTCGATAGTCATTCAATTGTCATTTAAAAAATGACTATCAATGACAACTAATGACCAATGACTATTGACAAATGACGATTGACCAATGATCAAGTATCAAAAACAACGGGACTAATAAATGGATATTACCAAAATTACTACTTTCGGTGAATTAAAAAGAACAGGATATAAATCAAAATCCATTAAAGATGAGCTGCGCGACAACCTCATCAAGTTTCTTAAGAAGAACGAGAACCCTTTCGAGGGCATAATTGGTTATGAGGAAACTGTAATACCGGATATTCAAACTGCAATTCTCTCCAGGCATAATATTATTCTCCTCGGTTTAAGAGGACAGGCTAAAACAAAGATTGCAAGAATGCTTATTAACCTGCTCGATGAATATATTCCTGTTGTTGCAGGCTCTGAATTGAATGACGATCCTTTGCATCCTTTGTCAAGATATTCAAAAGATATGATTGCTGAGCAAGGCGATGATACAAAAATCGAATGGCATCATCGTTCAGAAAGGTATGCAGAAAAGCTTGCAACCCCGGACGTTTCAGTTGCCGATCTTATCGGCGATGTTGACCCGATTAAAGCTGCAGCATTAAAACTCCCCTACTCTGATGAAAGAGTAATTCACTTCGGGTTAATTCCCCGCTCTCATCGTTCAATATTCGTAATAAATGAATTGCCCGATCTTCAGGCAAGAATACAGGTAGCGCTTTTCAACATTCTACAGGAAAGCGATATTCAAATAAGAGGCTTTAAAGTAAGATTGCCTCTCGATATCCAGTTTGTTTTTACTGCTAACCCGGAAGATTATACGAACAGGGGTTCAATCGTTACTCCTTTAAAAGACAGGATAGACAGCCAGATACTTACTCATTATCCGAAATCAATCGGCGTTTCACAACAGATAACCGAACAGGAATCTAAGTTTACACCTGACCAGAAGAAAAAAATTAATACAAACCAATTAATGAAAGACCTTGTCGAGCAGATTGCATTTGAAGCGCGTGCAAGTGAATACATCGATCCTAAAAGCGGAGTTTCAGCAAGGCTGACTATCTCTGCTTATGAAAATCTTATTAGCTCTGCTGAAAGAAGAATGATTATTAATAATGAAGATTGTACTCACATCAGGATTTCCGATCTTTACGGAGTTATCCCGGCAATAACAGGAAAGATTGAACT
>MGZZ01000138.1:7809-16107 GCA_001802795.1 Ignavibacteria bacterium GWC2_36_12
ACATTCTCATCAGTAAAGCCATAAGAAATTTGTTTAATAATTATTTTCCTTCACCGGATAAAGTAAAACGAAAAGATCCTCAAATTAATCGTGTAAAGAATCAGCCTGAGCAATCTACGCAAGAGCCAAACCCGTATAACTCTATAACAAGCTGGTTTAACAAGGGAAACAAAGTCGATATACTTAATACAGTCTCAGATAAAGAATATGAGATTACATTAGCAAAAATTCCCGGTCTGAAAGAAATTGTAAAAAAATACCAGCCCGCTATAAACGGCAAGGATAATCTTCTTTTGATGGAGTTTGTGCTTCACGGCTTAGCTGAATATTCTATGTTGAGTAAATTCCGTTTGGAGAATGGGCTACAATTTAAAGATATGCTTAGCTCAATATTTACGATGACGCAGGAAGATGAGAGTGAAGAAACCGATGAAGATATTTATTAAAACGTTGATTTAGCTGTATCATTTCTTTTTTACTTCAAGAGATAATTCCCCGCTGTCACGAACCGCGAGGCTGTCCCAAAAGTCTTAATTTGTCAGTCTGAGCTAGTCGAAGACCGACATTTAAAATCAAATTCACACTTCGACAAGCTCAGTGTGACAGCCAAAATGCTTTTGAGGCAGATTCCCACTTCGTAACAGAAAAATAGATTGCCTTCTAAAGCGAGGTTACTATAACGTGAGCCTCACTTAACAAAAAAGAATCCTTTATGCTCTCCCCTTTTTTATTTATTTTTAATTGATGAATCGGAAAAAGAAAATAATAATTATTGGTCCTGCTTATCCTTACCGTGGCGGTCCCTCGACATTTGTTTCTTATCTTTATAACAGCTTAAAAGATAAATTTGAAATAAAGATTTATAATTATAAGCTTCTCTACCCCTCTTTTCTTTTTCCAGGCAAAACTCAATACGATGAAAGTGCTACCAGCAAATTTATTGTTCCTAATGAAAGAATCGTTAATTCAGTTTCGCCGTTAAACTGGATAAAAACTGCAAATAAAATTAAACAAGAAAAAGCCGATCTTGTTGTATTCGATTGGTGGCAACCGTTTTTTGGTATCTGTCATTTTTTTATTTCCCTTTTCATAAAAAAGCGATATAAAGAAAGAATAGTTTTTATAACTGAAAACTTCATCTCACACGAAACAAGATACATAGATTCTTTCCTCACAAAACTTGGATTGAGAAATGCAAACTACTTTATAGCGTTATCTCAAATTGTGGAAGAGGATTTGAAAAGTATTTCTGCTGACAAAAAAATTTACAGAGCTGAACTGCCCACCTTCGATTTATACAAATTGCCTGATGAATCTGCAATCAATGAGGAAAGGAAAAACCTTGGCTTTAAGGATGATAGGATTTTGCTTTTCTTTGGCTACGTAAGAAAGTATAAAGGACTCGACATTCTTATTAAAGCAATGCCCTCTGTAATTTCTTCAAATCCCGATGTTAAGCTTTTAATTGTTGGTGAATTTTATGATGATCCTTCATCCTACCAAAATCTTATAAAAGAATTAAAGCTTGATAATATCGTTAAAGTTTTAAACAGGTTTGTAAAAAATGAAGAAGTAGGTTTGTATTACGGAATGTCCGATTTAGTAATTCTTCCTTACAGAAGTGCTACTCAAAGTGCAGTATTAAACGTAAGCTATTCTTTCTTAAAACCGGTTGTAGCTACAAAGGTCGGAGGTTTAAAAGAATTTGTTGATGACGGAGAAACGGGTTTTCTTGTTGATCCTGAATCTGTTATTGCATTAGCCAATGGAATAAAAACGTTTTTCGATTCCAAAGATAAAATTGATTTTACATCGAATATAAAAAAGAGGCTTGGGAACAACCTCTTTTATAAATTTGCAGAAATATTTGAGCAGATTATTGTTCACTAGCCCAGTAAACAACCCCGACCTCAAAAGGACTAACAAGTAATGGATTCTTGGGAAGAATTCTTATCGTATAGCCTTGTTGCCCACTGTGCTGCGTAACAATATTTCCTTTATAATGTATAACTCCGTTACCGGAATTTTTACTATTAGGTTTCATAACAACAGTTGAGTTGAACCCGGGATCATCCTGCTTTTCAACAGGACCAAAATAAAGCTGCACTTCCACATCTTCCTGTAACAAATTGCCAAGGTTAATCTCAGCATCGACAGGAAATTCTTCCCCGACAAAAATCGGTTTGGAATTTTTCCCGGTATTAACCTTTTCAACTTTAACCTGCGACCAGTTTTTCCTGATCTTCTCCTTCCATTTTGCCAATTGAACTGCTTCACTCCATTTATTCTTTTGCAATTCGATTCTTTTGTCGTAAGAAGGTAAATAAAATTTATCGAAATATTCCTGAACCATCCTGTGAGTATTAAAGAAATGCCCCAGTTTCTTCATCGAATTTTTTACTTTAGTAATCCATCCGCGTGGTAATAAATCTTCTCCTCTTGAATAAAACAATGAAACGATCTGCGATTCGAGAGTATGATACAACTGTCTCGATTCAACTTCATCCTGGTAATCGGTATCTGAATATTCTTCACCGCTACCAATTTTCCAACCGACTTCGGCATCAAATCCTTCATCCCACCAGCCATCAAGAACGCTGAAGTTCAAACCACCGTTTGCAATTACTTTCATCCCGGATGTTCCGCTTGCCTCCAAAGGTCTGCGAGGATTATTAAGCCAGATGTCGCATCCTTCAACCATATATCTTGCAACATTCATATCATAATTTTCAATAAAGACTATTTTCCTCCGGAATCTTTCTTCTTTAGTAATCTGGAAAATCTCCTGGATCAATCTCTTCCCGTCTTCATCCTTTGGGTGTGCTTTTCCTGCCATAATAAATTGAACAGGCTGTAATTTATTGTTGATGATATCTGCCAATCTTTCGACATCTCTAAAAATTAAAGTAGCTCTTTTATAACTTGCAAACCTTCTGGCAAAACCGATTGTCAGTGCATGCGGATCAAGCACTTCTGCAGCTGCAGACATTTCAGCCTGGCTGCCTCCTCTATCTTTTATTTGTTTTGCAAGACGCCTGCGTGCAAACGCAACGAGCCTTTCCCTTCGCCTTTCATGAGTTCTCCATAGCTCTTCATCCGGAATTTTATCAATCCTTTTCCATAATTCTTCCGACGCCGGATTATTAGCCCAGTTTTCTCCAATATACTGAACTAAAAGGTCCTCAATTTCACGGGAAATGTGCGACCTGATATGTACACCATTAGTTACATAAGAAATGGGTATTTCATTAAAAGGAACATCCTTATAGCCTGATACCCACATCTTTTTGGAAACCGAACCATGAAGTTTGCTCACACCATTTACGTAACCGGCAGTGTTCATCGCAAGGTGTGCCATGTTAAACATAGAAGATTCTTTACCGATATTAATAGTGCCCAGCGAGTAAAATTCTTTATCACTTATTTTGAGTTCATTCTTATAAAAGCTACCAAGATATTTTTCTACAAGCTCATTTGAGAATACATCGATGCCTGCCGGAACAGGCGTGTGTGTAGTAAATATATTTGAATAGAATCCTATTTCTTTAGCCTCTTTATAGCTTAAACCATCTTCATGTATCAGGTATCTCATCCTTTCAAGTGCCATAAAAGCGGAATGTCCTTCATTCATATGGCAAACCATCGGGTGAATACCAAGGGCAATCATAGTTTTGATTCCCCCGATGCCAAGAATTATTTCCTGCTCTATCCTTGTTTCAATATTTCCTCCGTATAAAGCCCTGGTAATTTTTTTGTCTTGTTCAGAATTTTGGGAAACATTTGTATCGAGCAGGTAGAGAGGAACTCTTCCAACATCAATTTTCCACACCTGGAAGAAAACCTCTTTGGAAGCATATTTTACAGAAAGGGTAAAAGGCTCATTTTTATTCATCACAAGTTTCATCGGGAGATTATTAAAGTCATTCAGTTCATATCTTTCATGCTGCCAGCCATCAGAATTTAAATATTGCTGAAAATAACCTTCCCTGTATAGCAGTCCTATCCCGATTAAAGGAATACCCAAATCACTTGATGCTTTAAGATGGTCCCCAGCCAAAACTCCTAAACCGCCGCTGTATGTTTGAAGGCATTCGGTTAACCCGAACTCTGCAGAAAAATAAATAATGTTAAAATCTTTCGGGTAATTATAATTTTTGTCGTACCATGTTTTGGTGTTTAAATATTCCTGCAGATATTTATGCACTCTCTCAAGGTGTGCTTTGAATCCATCATCATGAGAAACTTCTTCGAGCCGTTCCTGGCTAACATTCCCCAGAACCATTACCGGGTTATGATTTGTTTCTTCCCAAAGTTCTCTATCCAATCTTCTGAAGAGCTCACGCGAATTGGGATTCCATGTCCAATGAAGATTATGAGCAATCTCTCTCAAATGTTCAAGATTTTCCGGCAGGGAAGGAATAACATTATATGTCCCTAAGAATTTATACATAATTTTTCCGCTAATAATTTTTTACCTTTATCGTATAATAGAATTTATTATTAAATAAATTAAAAGAAAAATCTCTTCAAAACATCTGATGAATATTTATACTATTTTTAGCAAAGAAATTGGATATTTTTGATAATCAATATCGTGTCATTATTTTATTAAGTAATCTGCTGATTCTCTTATGAATTTCTTAAGGAGTATTAATGGGCAAATTCAATCTCGAAAAAATTCAAAAGATACTAAACGAAACAAATCTTGATGGCTGGCTATTCTTTGATTTTCGCAGAAGCAATGATCTTGCGTTAAACATTCTTGATATACCCAGGGATAGTCATCTGACAAGAAGATTTTACTACCTGGTGCCAAAGAAGGGTGAGCCTGTAAAAATAGTCAACGGTATTGAAGCAGGACATCTTGATCATTTGCCGGGTAAAAAATTTACTTATTCAAGCCACGCATCACTTACCGGTCATCTCTCAAACACTTTGAGAAACATTAAAAAAGTTGCGATGGAATATTCCCCGTTGAATGCAATACCTTACGTGTCCAGAGTAGATGCCGGAACAATAGAACTGATGAAATCTTTTGGAGTTGAAATTGTAAGCAGCGGCGATCTGATTTCAATGTTCGATGCTGTCTGGACTAAAGAACAGTTCGAGGAAAACAAACCTGTTGCTGCCGCATTAACAGACATTGTTAAGCTATCATTTGATTTTATTAAGAATGAAATATCAGCGAATCGTAATCTTACCGAATATGATGTTCAACAGTTTATAATGAATGAATTTGCTAAAAGAAAATATTTCACAGATTACCCTCCGATTGTGGGCGTTAATGAAAATTCTGCCAATCCCCATTACAGCCCCGAAAAAGATATTTTCAAACCGATTAAGAAAGAGGACTTTGTCTTAATTGATTTGTGGGCAAAAGTTAATAAACCTGATGCAGTTTGGGCTGATATTACATGGGTTGGATTTGTCGGTAAAACCGTTCCCGATAAATACAAAAAAATCTTTAACATTGTTGCAAATGCAAGAGATGAAGCTTTTAAGCTTGTTCAGACCCGCTTTAAGGAAGAGAAAGAAATTCGAGGTTACGAAGTTGACGACGTTTCAAGAAATATAATAAGAGATGCGGGCTACGGCGATTATTTTATTCACCGTACAGGACATTCAATAACTACAGACCTGCACGGAAGCGGCGCACACATGGACGATTTTGAAACCAAAGATGAAAGACTTCTGTTTCCATCAACATCATTTTCAATAGAACCGGGAATTTATTTAACCGGAGATTTCGGTGTAAGAAGCGAAATAGATGTTTATATATCTCCTGACAAAGAAGTAATTGCTACAGGTGGTGAGAGACAGAGGGAAGTGTTTGCAATTCTGTAATAATTCTTTGCTACTTCTTTTTAAAATGATCTAAAAGGTAAGTAGCAATAGCATCAGCTTCGGCGGGCTTTAGCCCCGGATTTGGCATGGGAGGATATGCAGGGTTTACTTTTATGGGATTCCTGATAAAAGCTACAAGTTGTTCTTTCTTCCCTTCGTATTTTGGAACTACTTCATTGTGGGGCGGACCAACAATTCTCCTGTCGAATGCATGGCAAGAAGAGCATCTTACCTGGTATATTTCTTCACCGCTCAACTTCTCTGCACCTTCGCCGGTTCCTTTTAGTTCTGCCAGGTATTTTACAAACTGTGCATTCAGAATCACTGATTGTTTTACAGTCGCATTTCCCATAGCTAACTGGTCTTTGATTATTAATGCCAATAAAGTAAACAATAAAACATAAAATACGTGTCCGCTAAACCTGCTGGTTGATTGCTTTATCATTGCGTATAAATAATGATACGCAAGGAAAAGAAGGAAAAGTGCAAGAAACGAATAACCAAAAACAGAAGCCGACAAAGCTTCATTCGGTAAAGCAAATAAATTTAATAGTAAAAATAAGGGCTGAAACAAAGATGCTGTTAAGGTTATTCTTATCGAAATTCTTCTGACAAAGTCCTTATAATCGTCACTTAAATTTTTTCTCCCGCCTTCCCAGTAAAAGAATCCGAATAATATTGCTCCGCCGGTTAAAGCAAAAGCGGCTGCAATAAAATGTATAAAGCGAGACAGTACTTTCCAGGAGAAAAGAAGAGAGAATAAATTCTCATTTCCCCAGTCGCTTGTATAAGTGGCAAGTGTAACAGCAGCAATAAATATCCACAGAGATATGAAGAGGAAAATGTGTCCGTACATGCCTGATTTTGAGCTTAGGCTCTGGTTCCCTTTTTTAAATTTCTTTATTTCTTCTTTCAGTTCCGGATCGTTTGAATCCTGATCTTTTATAGAATCGAAAATATTTTTGAAAGAAAGTGAATATCTGTATGTGTAAATAAGAATAATGCTAATGATCGTAAGAAAGAAAGAGATAGTTAAATATGATATAACCGAAACCTTAGCCGTATGCAGCAACTGGGCATAAACAAGAATAGCCGTTAGTAATGGAACAATACCGAGTATGATGCCGATGCTCTTGTTAATTGTCAGCATCTCGATAATATCTTTAGCAAACTTTAAATAAATATGATTGTTCTCATCAATGCCTTTTTTCCTGAAATAGAGAGACAAAGTTGTCCCGCCGAAAATAATGCTTATAAAAGGAATAAAGAGAAACAAGACAAGCATTAACATGTAATGCAGAAGTTCAATGTGTTCCGATGACTGCGGCAGAACTAAACTATCTATAAATTCCATTTACTTTCCCGAAATGTTCTATTTTCAAATTACAAGTTTATCAATTGATAAAAGAATAATAATTACGAGCGCAAAAACATTTATTTCCCTGAACGCAAACCTGAACGATAATGCATTAGTCGTTTTTCTGAGTAGCTTAAAAGCATTCCAGCTAAGCCAGATTCCTGCTGCTAAGAGAGTAAAATTTATAACAGGGAATTTTATCAAACCAAATAAAGGGATGATTACCCCGGTAACAACCGTTGCCATAATCCAAATAAATGTAATTCTTGTTAGCTGTTCGTGAGTAAAAATTTTTGTTAAAGTTGGAAATCCAGCCTGTTGATAATCTTTATCAAGTACAAGCAACAATAGCCAAAAATGAGGAATCTGCCAGATAAAGAAAAAGAAAGATATAATTAAAATCCCGGGATCAAATATATTACCCCCGGCAGCAACCCATCCAACCGCAGGAGGTATTGCACCAACGAGTGAGCCGGGAATAATTGCTAAAGGATTAATCTTTTTAAGGGGTGTATAAACTCCATTATACCATACCAGATTAAGAAGCGCCAAAGATAGAGCAAGCAAACCCGAACTAAACCAAAGTATCAACGCACCGGTAAAAGCGAGTAGGACAGCAATAATTAATGCGTTAGCTAGAGATATTCTGCCGGAAGGAATCGGTCTGTTTTTGGTTCTATCCATTAAAGCATCTGTCTTTCTTTCCTGGTAATGATTGATGACCGCACTTCCACAAGCAAGAAAAAGAATTCCCAAAAGCGGTGCTATTAATCCGGCATTTATTTCTCTGCTTGCACAGATATAACCAAAAGCAGTTGTAACAGTAACAAACAATGTTATCCTGATTTTAGTCAACTCAAATAATATGTTAATTTTGTTTCGCAATTTGTTATAAGAATTAATTCGAAACAGAATCCTTTTTTGTTGAAACGGTTTGTTCATTCACATTCTTAAGTTTGGCTTTGTTCTCAAGCCAGTAATTGAAATTCTGAATTGGTAAGACGACAACTTTAGTCCGCATGTCCCAATGATTTAACCCGCAATATTCTGCACAAGTAATGGTATATGATCCTAATTCAGAGGCATTAAACCATGCA
>MGZZ01000138.1:16205-19593 GCA_001802795.1 Ignavibacteria bacterium GWC2_36_12
TCTTTTTAAAGGAACATATAAAGTATCTGATACAACATCATTTTCATACTTAAATGTCCATTTCCACATTTGTGCAGTTACATCTATAATAATTGAATCTTTCGGCACATCGGACATTTGTTTATAACTTACCCATCCATACCAAAACATTACTAAAACGAGTAACGTCGGTATAACGGTCCATGCAATTTCCAAAGGTACGCTGCCATGTATGTTTTTTGCTTTCGGGTTTTTCTTCCTGCTATATTTAACGACAAAAAATATCATCAGGAAAGTAATCAACACGAGAAAAATCACGGAGATTATCATCACTACCCAAAAGGCAGTGTCGACAGATTCTACAAAATTCGATGGTCCTGAAAACATTTTATACTACCTTATCTAAAAGAATAGTCAGCAAATAAAAGAACAATAGAAATAACAAAGAAAAATAAAGCAACAAGCAGAAATATTTTAAAAGCCTTTTGTTCAATCCTAAGGTGCATGAAAATTGTCAGCACCAGGTAAGATTTAACGGCTGCTATGAATAAAGCAGTTGCAATAGTTAAAGCACCAAAATTAATTCCGGCTACAGCAACAGTAACCCCGGTTAAGGTTAATAATCCAAACCAAACAAGGATATAAATCCCGTAGCCATGCATATGTTGATGTGTTTCGTCTTTATGCATACCGAACTCAGGTTATTAAATAAAATAATGGGAAAAGGAAAATCCAGATTATATCTACAAGGTGCCAGTAAAGACCAGCAGATTCAAGTTTAACAAAACTGTCTTTTGTTATCACTCCCTTAGCTGTAAGCCTTGTCATAATCCCAATTAATACTGCGCCTATAATTACATGAAGCCCATGCAATCCCGTCATTACGTAATACAACCCAAAGAAAAGGATTTCCCCGGAATCCATGGATAACAAAGTATCGGAACCGGGATAAATGCCGTGATGAAATTTTGTCGTCCATTCAAAATATTTATTTACCAAAAAACCAAATGCCATCAAAATTGTAAGAAGCTGAAAAAAAATTGAAAGCCCTTTTTTATCCTTCTGGATTGCTGTAATAGAAAGTGCCATGGTAAGACTGCTTGTAAGCAGAATAGCAGTATTAAAGCATCCGATTAAAGTATTAAGCTCTTTTGCAGCTATATGAAACGCTTCGGTATTGATAAAACGGTAAACAGAATAAAGGAAAAACATTCCTCCAAAAAGGAGAAGCTCTGTAAAAAGGAACAGCCACATTCCCATCCTGGAACCAATATCGTCACGGTGAACGTGACTTACTGTGTGCTCTTCAGTATTCACTTTACCTCCTCCATTTGAGGTTCTTCATTTTCTTTATATTCGTAAGGAACCTCAGTAATCGTTGGAATGTGCTCGAAATTCTCAAGCGGTGGAGGTGTAGGTACTTTCCATTCAAGTGTTTCACCGCCCCAGATGTTTTTCTCAGTTACTATTTTACCTTTCTTCAATGAATGAATAAGGTTCGTAAACATTATTATTAAACCTGTAATCAAAATCCAGGAGCCAATGGTTGAAATAAAATGATATATATGAAATTCGGGCAGGTAGTCGTAATATCTTCTCGGCATTCCCAACCAGCCCATAATGAACATCGGGAAATAAAGTACATTGAAGCCGGTAAACAAAATCCAGAAGGCAACTTTAGCAACTTTCTGATTATACATTCTGCCGAACATCTTCGGCAACCAGTAATGCATCGCAGCAAAAATTCCGAAACCCGTTCCGCCAAACATAACATAATGAAAATGTGCTACTACAAAAGATGTATCATGAACCTGTATATCAACAGCAAGAGTACCCTGGAAAAGCCCGGTGAACCCTCCGATTGAAAAAAGAAAAATAAATCCGAGCGCAAACAACAAAGGTGGCGCCAGATCGATCGAGCCTTTGTAAAGTGTTGCAGTCCAGTTAAACACTTTTATCGCACTGGGAATTGCAACAAGAAAAGTGAGAAGGGAAAACACTAATTGCGCCGTATCGCTCATTCCGACAGTAAACATATGATGCGCCCAAACCAGGGAACCAAACAGTGCAATACCAATAGATGAAAAAGCAATAAACTTGTAACCGAATATTGTTCTTCTGGCAAAGACAGGTATAATCTCCGAAATCACACCCATAGCAGGCAAAATCATTATATAGACTGCCGGATGTGAGTATATCCAGAACAGGTGTTGGAAAAGTACCGGATCTCCACCAAGTGCCGGATCAAACAATCCCACTCCAAACCATCTTTCTACTGCAACCAATAGAAGTGTTATACCAATTATTGGAGTTGCTAAAACCTGAACCCAGGCAGTTGCATAAAGCGACCAGATAGAAAGAGGCATCTTGAACCAGCTCATTCCCGGTGCTCTTAACCTGTGAACAGTTGTAACAAAATTTAATCCTGTTAAGATTGAAGAGAATCCAAGTACAAATGCAGCCATAAGTGCATAAGTAACATTTGTACCTGAACGAACGCTGTATGGTATATAAAATGTCCACCCGGTATCAGCCGGACCGCCGGGGAGTAATATTGAAAGAACAGCAAGTAAACCACCCAATACAAAAAGATACCAGGATAATAAATTTATTCTCGGAAAAGCTACATCCTTTGCACCTATAAGAATTGGCAGAAAAAAATTACCAAAAGCTGCGGGAATACCAGGGATAACAAACAAAAAAATCATTATCACACCATGCAGTGTAAATATCTGGTTGTATGTTTGTGGATCCATTATGGTCCTTCCGGGAGCTATCAGCTCGAGTCTCATAAGGAAGCCAAAAAGTACACCGACCACATAAAAACTTAGAAGAGAAACAAGATAAAGAATTCCTATTCTTTTATGATCGGTAGATGTAATCCAGGCTTTAAGCCCTTTACCTTTCCCGGTATATTCCAGGTAACTCGGCTCATGCCCATTCCCTTTTATTGCCAATACATCGTCTGCCATAAATAACTACCTCTTACTTCTTTTTTTCTTTCATCTTTGGTTTTATAGTAATATAGAGCACGAAGACTATTGCCGCAAGCAAAATACCTGCACCAAAGATTCTTGTAAAATTCAAGACGTAGGTCTTTCCCTGGGGATCATAACTAAAACAAAACTGAAGCATTCTTGCAATAGTTGGAGCAGAAACACCTTTTGATGTTTCAGTTATTGCCATCTTAAAATCGAATGGAAGAATCCTGTAACCTTTATTTTCCGAATAGCCCGGGAACAGGTACCTGCAGATTTTACCATCTCCGGCAATAAAAAGCAGGGCGCCGGAATGAATAAATTGTGTCCCTTCCCTTTTGAAATGAAATCCTGCTGCGTCAGTTATAGTCTTTATGCTTACACTATCTCCGGTAAGAAATCTCCATGCACTTTCAGGAAATTTCTTTTCG
>MGZZ01000139.1:0-13872 GCA_001802795.1 Ignavibacteria bacterium GWC2_36_12
AAGATGCCCTATATTTCCGGGAGTTGCGGAAACAATTCACTGGAGTTTCCCAGATCCTTCTGCTTTGCGGGGGACCTACGAAGAAAAGCTCGATGGAACAAAAAAGATACGCGACGAGATAAAAGATAAGATCAAGAAATGGGCTGCCGAAATAACAAAAGCTTAATTTTACATTCAATTTTTCGTATCACTGCTTTTATTCTTTCACATTTAACAATTTGTTAACATAAATTTAAAGTCTACTTAACACAGGGAAAGTGCTTATAGTTTATAATTGCAGAAAAAAGATAAACAATGAAAACACTTTTTTTTTCTCTTACAATTATTTGCTTGTTTGTTCTAACGTCCTGTGCTACTGATAACATAGGGCAACACTATAAATTCCTGGAACCAAATGCCGATGTAAAGAGCGATATAGGCTTTCTGAAAATTTATACATTGAATTACAAAGAAAAAGGTGATTATGCGGACGATCCGGTTTATAATATTTATAAAGGCTATACTATTTATACTCCGGAAGGTGAATATGTAATGGATGTAAAAAAGGCTTATAATAAACCTGAATTAGTAAAGCTTAAAACCGGTGAATACATTGTTATTGCAGAGCTTCATAAAAATGTTCTTAATTCATTCACTATCGAAATTGAAAAAGGTAAAATTTTAGAAATCAATGAAAGCATGATTAAAAATCCTTATGCCGATTTAAGATCTTCTAATTAAAATTTTTCGCTGATAAAATCGACCTCTTTACCTTCCAATGTTCCTGAATTTCCATTAATTTAGTTTATATTATTTTCAGAATTATTAAATGAAAACAATTCTTATTCCGGTACTGATTTTTAGCTGTACAACTTTCCAGTCTCATTCACAAAATATTATCTCAAAAGAAAATCTTATTAAGCACACCTTTACTCTCGGTTCTGATGAATTTGAAGGACGGGGAAACGGTGAAAGGGGAGGAGAAAAAGCAGCTCAATATCTTGCAAATGAATTTTCTAAATTAAACCTGAAACCTTTGGGAAACGACAGTACATATTTTCAGAATATCAGGATGCATGGAGCAAAACCATTATCAGTTTCAGAGTTGATTTTATATTCAGAAAACGATAAAAAAACTTTTAGCCTTTGGGATGATTATCTCCTTTATACTACAGGCGAGCAGACATTTATTCCAGCACCTCTCGGACTGGTTTTTGCAGGGTATGGGATTATTGCGCCGGAATACGATTATAACGATTACCAGTCGGTAAATGTTGAAGGGAAAATTGTAGTTTTTTTGGATGGTGAACCTTTTTCAGAGGATGAATCATACTTTGATGGTGAAAAACCGACTCTCTATTCTTATGCAGATGTTAAACAAAGAGTTGCGCTATCCAGGGGAGCGAGAGGAAGCATTCTTATTCCTAACAATTCCGACGGGTCCTTCCACTGGTGGGAAAAACTTAAAAGCGAATTTTCTTTTGAAGACGTTACACTTGCTTATTCAGTTACTAATTCGCTTGCTTTGCTTTTTAATCCTGATATAGCCGGCATATTATTTTCAAATTCAGGTTATTCACTTGACGATATTTATGATTTTCAATCGAAAGGATATATGCTTAGCTTTGAAATGGGATCGGGAATTTCCTTCAGGGGGGAGTTTAAAGAAAGAGATTTCATTGCGTCAAATATCATTGGAATGATTAAAGGATCTGATCCTGAGTTAAATGATACTTATCTAATCATTTCCGCCCATTACGATCACCTCGGGGTTGGTATCCCGGTTAAAGGTGATTCTATTTACAACGGGGTTTTCGATAATGCAAGCGGAGTCTCCGCACTGCTTGAGCTTGCAAGAATTTTTTCTAAAAAAGAAATAAAAACCGGAAGATCGATAATATTTCTTCTCCTTACCGGGGAAGAAAAAGGTTTGTTAGGTTCAATATATTATACGGATAATCCTGTAGTTCCTCTTTATAAAACAATTGCAAACATAAATATTGATGGAATAGCTCTGTTTGATAATTTCAAAAGTATTATCGGAGTCGGTGCAGAATTTTCAACGTTGACGGATTTTTTAGATGATGTTGCACCGGAAAATAATGTAAGAGTAACACAAATTCCCGAAGGATTTAGAAATGCCGATGCTTTTTCGAGATCGGATCAGGTTGCTTTTGCTAATGCAGGAATTCCTTCTATTTTGGTGATGGAAGCTCCTGATTATGTAAGTATATCCAAAGAGGATGGTTTAAAGAAGTTCATAGAATATAGCGAAGAAATATATCATTCACCTTTTGATGATTTAAACCAGTATATGAATTTTGATGCAGCATTTCAGCATGTGGATATAATTTATGATTTATGCTCTCTTCTTGCAGATTCAGAGAAAGCACCTGTGTGGAAAAATAATTCGCCATATCTGAATGCAAGGCTTCAATCGCTAGCAGAGAAAAGATGATAACTTATTGAGTACCAAAAGGCTAACCTTAGTCAGGTGAATTTAGAAGAGAAAAAAAGTGCTAACTGTTTTAACAGTTTCCAAGGAATGAAAAACTGTCGAAATAGTACTAAAAATAATTGTAATTTCTATGCAAGGTTCCGGTCCATAGAAAAAAAGATGATAATTTATTGAATACAAAAAAGCTAACACCTGACTTTAGTCAGGTGAATATAGAAAAGGGAAAGGAAAGTTGTAACTGTTTTAACAGTTTCCGGTGATAAAAAACTGTTGAAACAGTTTCCAATAATAATTGTAATCTATTTTTTGCACCTGGATAAATCCGGGTGTTAACCTTATTGTTTAATTATATTTATTCGACATGAAAACTTTATTAGTTCTTGTAATATCATTTTCTTTTATAAGCTGTTCAGGATCAGGTGTAAATCCAAACAAGACTATAAAAATCAAAGGCTCCGATACTATGCTGTATTTAACCAATCTTCTTGCATTGGAGTACATGAAAAGTAATCCCGATGTTTCAATTTATGTTGAAGGCGGGGGAAGCGCAACTGGCATAAAAACTTTGAGTGAAGGAATAATTGACATCTGTACTACATCCAGAACATTAAAAGGAGAAGAAGTAAAGATTCTTGCAGATAATTACAGAAGTGTTGGAATGTCGACTATCATTGCAAAAGACGGCTTGAGCATTTTTGTGAATCTTAAAAATCCTGCTGAAAATATTTCACTTGAAGAGGTAAAAAAAATATTTAAATGTGAAATTAAAAGCTGGAATCAGTTTGGATGGGATAATAAAGAAATAATCGCGGTTAGCCGAAATCCTAATTCAGGTACTTATCTCTATTTTAAAGAACATATTCTAGAAGGAGAAGATTATTGTCCTGATATTCAAATAAAACCAACGACGGAAAGCATTGTAAAGTTTGTTTCAGAAAATCTTTATTCAATCGGGTATGGTGGAATCGGTTATTTAACTGATTCAGTAAAATCTTTAAAAGTAAATGGGATAATTCCTTCCGAAGAAACCGTAATAGATGATTCTTACCCGATCAGCAGGTACCTTCATTTTTATACTTTACGGCAGCCTGAAGGAGAAGTTAAAAAGTTTATTGATTGGGTTATTTCAGATGAAGGGCAGAGGGTTGTAAGGGAATCGGGTTATATTCCAATCTGGGTTGCCAGGTAAGCCATATAAAAAATAAGTTGTGTCCAATTTCCAAAAGTTGTCACCTTGAATTCATTTCAGGGTCTTTTCACCATAGATTCTGAAATAAATTCAGAATGACAGCGATATCTTTGTCTCATAAAAACGAAATTAGGGCACTACCCAAAATATAGTTCTTGCTTTTCTCTTTAGGCATCTTTATATTTCGTCGATTGACGAAATGAAATTATGAGTAAAGATAGAACAAAGATATTTAAAGCACTCTCTGATCTGAACAGGTTAAGAATACTTAAAATGCTTCAGACAAAACCGCTTTGTGTTTGTGAAATTACAGAAATACTTCAATTAGCGACCTCAACAGTTTCAAAACACCTCAGCATTCTTAAAGAAGAATCTTTTATTATTGAGCAAAAAGAAGGTAAATGGGTAAATTATTCGATCAACCCGAGACCATCTGACCAAAGAGTTTCTTCAGTTTTAAATATGCTTGATTTCTGGATTGATGATGATAAACTGATAATTGGTGATAAACAAAAAGTAACAGGGGTTGATAGAAATGAAATCTGCAGTCGCTAAAAATTATTTAAATAACAATTCGACAGTTAGCGAATCAAACAAGACCAGCAAATGGAAGAATTTAAAAGAATTATGGGAAAATGAATATAAAAAATTACTCCTGATTATTATTCTTTTTCTTATTGCTTACTTTCTGCCAATAAAAATTGAAAGATTCAACGAAGCGATTTTTTCTTCTCTTGAATTAGCAAAGTGGTATGCACAGGAACATGTTCTGCTTTGTTTGGTTCCTGCTTTTTTTATAGCGGGAGTAATTTCAGTTTTTGTCAGCCAGGCTTCGGTTATAAAATACTTCGGAGGTAAAGCAAAGAAATGGGTTGCTTATTTAGTTGCATCTGTTTCGGGAACAATATTGGCTGTTTGTTCATGTACCGTTCTTCCTCTTTTTTCAGGAATACATAAACGTGGCGCAGGTTTAGGTCCTGCTATAGCTTTTCTATATTCAGGACCGGCAATAAATATTCTCGCGATCATTCTCACGGCAAGAATTCTCGGAATTGAACTTGGCGTTGCGAGAATTATTGGTGCAGTTTCGTTCAGCATCATAATTGGTTTGATAATGGCTTTCATTTACAGGAAGGAAGAAAAAGAAAAAGCCGATGCTCAATTAGCATTACCAGATCCGGAAGAAACAAGACCAATCTGGCAGACATCGATTCACTTTTTTATTCTTGTGGCTATTCTTGTTTTTGCAAACTGGGGAAAACCTGGTAGCAGCACAGGCTTCTTTTATTTTATGTTTGAAGCAAAATGGATTATAACTTCAATCTTCTCAATCGGGTTGGTTGCTTCTTTAATTTTTATTCTTCATTTGAATAAAATTAATGTCTTGATTGGCTCAGCAATAACAATTGCTTCAGGCTTAACATTTACAACATCACCCCTAATTCCTTTTACAGTCGGAGTAATAATGCTTAGCATTTTGCTTTCTACAGAAGAAGGGGAACCTAATAGCTGGATGAAAGAAAGCTGGGGATTTGCAAAACAGATTATGCCTTTGCTTGCTCTTGGAGTTTTAACAGCCGGATTTCTCTTAGGATCACCTGATGGTAGAAATGGAATTATACCGAATGAATGGATAGCTTCCTTAGTGGGCGGAAATTCTTTATTCTCAAATTTGTTTGCTTCTGTAACCGGGGCGTTTATGTACTTTGCAACTTTGACTGAGATTCCGATTGTACAAGGATTAGTAAATAGCGGAATGGGAAAAGGTCCGGCACTGGCTTTATTGCTTGCTGGTCCTGCTTTATCATTGCCAAATATGCTTGTGATAAGAAGCGTTATCGGTACACAAAAAACTGTTGTTTATGTTTCGTTAGTTATTATTATGGCAACAATGAGTGGAGCGTTGTTTGGAGTTTTGTTTTAATTATTAATAATAAATTTATCTCAGGGGAGATTTTATGAATTTTAATTTTCGACTGATACTTTTCAGCTTTTTTCTTTCAGTCAATGTTTATGCCCAGGTTCCTTCATCAATTGAGCGGCAAGCATCTGAAATATTTCTATTGCTTCCCGGGAATCATCAATTAGCTCTGAATGAAATAAAGAAACTGGAATCTGTTCTTAATTCTGATTTCACTCAAGAAGATTTTAAAAAATATAATACCAGTAAAGCTGAATTTGATAAATTAAAGATGCGGTTCAGCGAGCTTGAATCAACAATGAAAGATATAACAGCTGATTCAGTACTGGTTCTTTTCAATAACTGGTATCTTATTTTTTGCAATACCCTTTATAAATATTTAACTGAACAATTCTTTTCATCAGCAAAAACAAAGATTCTTTTCTTCAGTACTTCAATGTCTTGTCATTGCACGCTTGAGATGTGTAAAAATCAACTAATTGATATTCTGAAATTCATTAAAGAGAATAAATATGATTATTTAGTTGTTGATTCTTATGAGGATGATGAACTACAAATTAAATATGAAACACTTTTTGCACCTTCAGTTATTGTGCTAGGTTCAAAGAATGAAGTGCTTCATAAAATTGAATACGATGAAAAAATGATTGATAAATTAAAAACCTTCCTGAAAGGAGAAAAATAAAATGACTATAAAAGTATTAGGAACAGGCTGTAAAAAATGTTTGACTCTGGAAGCTAAGGTTAAAGAGTTAGTCCAGCAAAATAATATTGATGCATCAGTTGAAAAAGTAACCGACTTAAATGCAATAATGAGTTATGGAATTATGATGACCCCGGCACTCGTCGTAAATGAAAAGGTTAAAAGCTTTGGAGTTATTCCTAAAGACGATCAGATTTTAAGTTGGTTGAAGGAGGTTTAAATGAAAAAATTTATTGTTTTGCTGATATTTTTAATCCCGGTTTTAATTCTCACACAAACTAGAGAAGCAAAACCCAAAGTAACTTTTGTCGAACTCGGTTCTGTAAATTGTATTCCTTGCAAACAAATGCAGCCTGTGATGAAAGCAATTGAAAAGAAATATGGTGAACAAGTAAAAGTTATTTTTTATGATGTGTGGACGAAAGAGCAAAAACCTTACGCACAAAAATATGCAATTAGGTTAATCCCTACACAAGTATTTCTTGATGAAAACGGGAAAGAATTTCACCGCCACGAGGGATTCTACCCGGAAAAAGAAATTGATAAGTTGTTTAAGGAAAAAGGATTGAAGCCAAAAAAATTGTAACCGGTAATCAGTTATCAGTAATCGGTGTTTTTACTGGTTACCGATAACCGGTTACTGATTACTAAACTATGAAAAGAGAATTTAATGATAGATAATTTATTTACAACTTTATACGAAGCTATGACTGGTGCCGTCTGGCTTGCCGTTATTGCTTCTTTCGGGTGGGGAGTTTTAAGTATTCTCCTTTCACCTTGTCATCTGTCAAGCATACCTTTAATCGTTGGCTTTATAAGTTCACAGGGAAAGATTTCAATTGGAAGAACATTTAATATATCTCTCGTTTTTGCTGTTGGTATCTTACTTACAATTGCAGCAATAGGAGTAATCACCGCTTCACTTGGGCGTTTGATGGGAGATGTTGGAAGCGTTGGGAATTATTTGGTTGCCGGAATATTCTTTATAGTCGGACTTTACTTGTTAGACATTTTTAAACTTAATTGGAATTCAGCCGGATTACGAAGAACAAAATCAAAAGGTTTGCTTGCAGCATTGATAGTCGGCTTGCTTTTCGGAATTGCATTAGGTCCCTGCACGTTTGCTTACATGGCTCCGGTTCTTGGAATTGTATTTCAAACTGCACAAACAAATTATTTTCTTGCGATAATTTTTCTTCTCGCTTTCGGAATCGGGCATTGCTCTGTTATTGTTGGGGCGGGAACATTGACAGGGAAAGTTCAAAAGTATCTTAACTGGAGTGATGGTTCTAAAACAATCCTTTGGATAAAAAGAGTTTGTGGGACGCTTGTATTAATCGGTGGTATTTATCTGGTCTTGACTGTATAACTGATAAACTAAATTGAATTCTTCTTCTGGTTATTTTTTAATGCTCCGCTATCAACAATAAACAGCTATTAATTATATCCCGCAGTTCAGCATTTACATTTTTTGAGAAATTCAATTCCAAGATTTAAGAAAGTTATCACTATTATAATTTACAAATTTCAAAAAAAGCTGTGTGGGAGTAATTATATCTAAAAGAACATAGGGGCTAAAAACTTTTACAGTAAGTATTATTTCCAAGGCATAGAAGTTGCCTCTAATCATTTTTAGTAATCAAATAATAATTCTGTCAGCTAAGATTTAATAGTTGAGTCCACAAAAATCAGAGGAGAATTTCATGAAAAAGAATTTAACAAGGAAAGATTTTTTAGTTAATGCTTCAAAAGCGGCAGTCGGTGTTACTGCTGTAGCTGGAGTAACAAACCTTATAACCACGGCTACAGCCAAGGGTAATACAAAAATTACTCCCTGGCCCTGGCCCTATGCAGAACTCGATCCGGAGATAGTTAGAATTCAGGCACACAATTATTATTGGAATGAAAAAGATTGCTGTTCGGGCACATTTGGGGGGATTAGTGCAACACTGGCAACGGAATTAGGTGAGCCATGGACCAATCTTCCGATGGAAATTATGCTGTTTGGACGAGGGGGTGGTGTCGGTTGGGGTATCTTGTGCGGATGCTTGAATGGCGGTGCTGCTTTAATCAGCCTCGTTACACCCAAAGCAGATTCTGCGTCTTTGATTTCCGAATTATGGGGCTGGTATACTCAGGCAGAATTACCAACCGAACAAGCAAACCAGGCAGCTATTGATGGTAAATATTTAGTGCACAACTTTGATGGTGATCTTCCTCAAAATATATCGGGTAGCCCTCTCTGCCATGCTTCTGTTACCGAATGGTGTATTGCTGCAAGCAAAAAAGTCGGTGATGTGGAGAGAAAAGAGAGATGTGCCCGTGTTACAGGGGATGTTGCAGCTAAAACAGTTGAGTTGCTTAACGCATGGTATAAACAGTCGTTTACACCAACTTATTCTGACCCGGCAAATGTTGTGGCATGTCTTAGCTGTCATGGTTCCGCAGCTCTTAATAATGTAATGACAAAGATGGATTGTCAGCCTTGCCATGGCGATGACCCGCATGCAACACAATCTGTTGAACTAATTAATAAATCTGCTTCTACATTTAATCTAAGTCAGAATTATCCCAATCCATTTAATCCAAGCACGAGAATCCGGTTCTCTGTTCCTTTAACCGAAAAGGTGCGTCTTGAAGTATATGATATACAAGGCAAATTAATTAAAACACTTGTTGACTATGATTTATATCAACCAGGAAGTTACGAAGTTACATGGGATGGGTTGGATAACAGGGGAAGTATGGTAGCAAGCGGAATCTATTTTGCGAAAATGCATGCTGGTAAATTTGCACAAACAAAGAAAATGTCTCTTGTAAAATGAGTTGAAACTTTCGAGGTTAGCATTTTATCTCCACGCTGTAATCCTCGAAGGTTAGGATTCTGAAACTCTTTGTGCTGTCTTTTTTCTATCAATAAGACAGCACTATTTATTTCCATAGCTGAAGCTATGGGCTGCCTTCTAATCATTCGATTTATAGCCCACGGTTTTAACCGTGGGTTTGAAAATAACCAAACAAATTTGATAACCGTTTTACCTGTCCGCCTTTTGGCGGAACGGTTTCCATACAACAACAATAAACCGTTGAAACGGTTATAGAATAATAGACTCGTCTTTATTTCCCATAGCTAAAGCTATGGGCTATTCTCCGCAATCCTTATTTCTTCTTTTTATCTGACTTTAGGCAGACCGTTAAACCGTAAAGCTTGCCTTCGTTAAACCTTCCACCTTCGTTATAACTTCGTTGGACAAGTCGGCAGGTAAACTGGTAAACAAGCCTACCTTGCGGCAGGTAAACTGGTCTATTTCTTTATTGAGTCTGTCGCATTTGTGCTCCAAGTAGTTTTTGTCGTCTTCTGTTTTGATAAACTGAAGTAGCTTTTTTGTTGTGAGCATATAGGATTAATTTGTATTAAAATAGCCCACGGTTTTAACCGTGGGTTTGAAAATAACCAAGCAAATTTGATAACCGTTTTACCTGTCCGCCCTTTGGCGGAACGGTTTCCATACAGCAACAATAAGCCGTTGAAACGGTTATAGAATAATAGATTCGTCTTTATTTCCCATAGCTAAAGCTATGGGCTATTCTCCACAATTCTTATCTCTTCTTTTTATCTGCTTTAGGCAGACCGTTAAACCATAAAGCCTGCCTTCGTTAAACCTTCCACCTTCGTTAAAAACTTCGGTGGACAAGCCGGCAGGTAAACTGGTAAACCTGCCTGACCGGCAGGCAGGCAAGCTGGTCTATCTGTTTAAATAATATTTTTCATTTGCCTTGGAAATTTTTTACGGTTCAGAAACAGCTAATAAGGATTTTTCAAAACCCATTGGTGTATTTTAGTTTTACTCAAATTTAGGTAAAAACAAAATAAAATGCGGGAAATCTATTTCATAATTTTTTATCAATGCTTTATTTCTTTTTCGGAAAACCAAATTATTAACAAATCTATAATCTTCTCTTAACAATCTCTTAACATTGCCTCTTTATGTTAGCAGCGTCGAAGGAACACACATTTACATAAAAAAATAGAGAGAGGAAGTTATGCAATTATTCTTTAACTGCAATTTACTTCAGAGAGGGTATAAGAGTTTGAATTTTTTTTTCGCAGGGTTAGTCTGGTTTGTAATTTTGTTCTGGAGTAACAATGTTTATTCACAAGGATCGGGGACAATCACCGGAACTATTGTAGATAAGCAGAATGGTGAAGCACTTATCGGGGCAAATATTTTTTTGGAGGGAACAACTCTCGGCGCTGCAAGCGATATTGATGGAAACTACACGATAAAAGGAATTGCACCCGGGCATTATACACTTATTGCTTCAATGGTAAGTTATACAAAAATCAGGGTTACCAACGTTGAAGTTAAAAGTGATGAAGTAACAAAAATAAATATTACACTGGAGCAGGGCTCTATTGAAACCGAGGAAGTTGTTGTTACAGCAAGAATGCTTGAGGATAATGAAGCTTCATTATTAAAAATGCGTCAAAAATCAAATTCAGTTAGCGATGCAATAAGTGCCGAATTAATTTCCAGGAGCGGAAGCAGTAATGCTGCAGATGCTATGACAAAAGTAACCGGCGCTTCTGTGGTAGGAGGTAAGTATGTTTATGTAAGGGGATTGGGTGAAAGATACTCCAGTACTCACTTAAATGGCGCAGAGCTGCCGAGCGCAGACCCCGATAAAAAAGCTTTTAATATGGATCTCTTTCCGGTGGGAGTGCTTGATAATATAGTTACTGTAAAATCGTTTACTCCCGATAAACCGGGAAATTTTTCAGGTGGGATTGTTGATATTGCTACTAAATCCTACCCGGAAAAATTAACGTTCAAGCTTTCCTCTTCATCATCATATAATTCTTCAACTTCTTTTAATGGTAATTTTTTAACATACAAGGGGGGCGGAAAAGACTGGCTTGGGACAGATGATGGCTCGAGAGGGATGCCTTCAATTTTAACTAATCCTGATTTAGTGATTCCAAAAGAGGCAACTGCAAGGTTTAATAATGAACAAGCTCAGTTACTTGATGAAATATCAAAATCTTTCGTTCCTCAAATGAGCCCCGGATTAAAGACTGCACCGTTAAATCAAAGTTATTCGTTATCTGTCGGGGACCAGGTTGAATTATTTAATATGCCACTAGGCTTCCTTGGCAGTTTAACCTATAACAGGGACTATTCTTTTTATGAAAATGGAACTTCGGGAAGATGGAAACTTACCGGGAATGTTAATTCTGTAGAATCCCTGGCTGAGCTGCAATATCTGAATGATACTAAGGCAACCGATGAAGTTAACTGGGGAGGGTTAGTCACACTTAACCTCAAACCAGATCCAAGACATGAAATAGGTGCTGACATTATTTATACTCAGAGTGGACAGTCAACTGCAAGGTTCTTAGAAGGAAGATGGCTTGAACAGTTTAACGAAAATCCAAATAACATTTTACAAACCAGGGTATTAAGCTATACAGAAAGAAATCTGCAGTCTTACCAGTTTCATGGTAAGCACGTTTTTGATAACCTGTTGGGTCTAACGGTAAACTGGTCAGGCAATATTTCTAAAGCTTTACAGGAAGAACCTGACGCCAGGTATTTTACAAACAATTATACAAAACGGCAATTAGAAGGAAGGGATACAGTTGTATACAGTATTTCAGTTTCAAATTACCCTCTCCCTTCAAGATATTTTAGAAATATGAATGAGGATAGTGAAGGAATAAACCTGGATTTAGCCCTTCCATTTAATACCTGGGAAAATTTGCAGGCAAGGTTAAAAGTGGGCGGAGCTTTTTTAGAAAAAGAAAGAGTCTTTACAGAAAGACGTTTTCAATATCAGTTGGGTGCTGTCAGATTTAACGGAGATTCTGACCTTTTCTTTTCCTCTGAAAATGTTGGAGTTATGAGATATGACTCTGCTTCAAGCCGCTATATTTTTGGAAGCTATATTTCCGAAACACCTGATCCAAGAGGCGGTAATTATAATGGGTACGAAAAAGTATCTGCCGCTTATGCTATGATTGAATTACCGATTACAAACACTCTGAAGTTTATAGGAGGTGCAAGATATGAAATTTCTAAAATGGACGTTTATGGGAAAGATACAAAAGGATTTTTAGACGATAAAGATTTACTCCCCTCAATTAATTTTATTTACCAGCTATCTGAAAATATGAATTTACGTGCTTCTTATGGAAAAACCCTGGCACGCCCCAACTTCAGAGAAAAAGCTCCTTATGCTAATTATAACTTCTCTGCAGACTATATATTCATTGGTAACCCGGATTTACAACGCACATTAATAGACAATTATGATTTAAGATGGGAATGGTTTTTACGACCTGGGGAAATTATTGCAGTAAGCGGCTTTTATAAATTTTTCAAAAATCCTATCGAAAGAGTAATAAATGTTTTTTACGCCTCAGAAGGTGGCGAAATATTTTATGACAATATAGATAAAGCTGATGTAATGGGAGTGGAAATAGAGTTAAGAAAAAGATTAGATGAAGTGCTTGATGCTTTAAGCAATTTTAGTATTGGAGCCAATATTTCCATAATAGATTCTAGAGTTGACATTGCTGAAGAAGAATTAGCGGTTATAAAGGCAGTAGACCCGGCTGCAGAGTCAACACGCAGTTTACAAGGTCAATCACCTTACATCGTAAATGTTGATTTGGGTTACGATAATATAAATACCGGGACGGTGTTGTCTCTTTTCTATAATGTATTTGGAGACAGGCTTGCAGAAGTAAGCATTGGCGGTACTCCTGATGTTTTCGAAAGATCACGACCAATGCTCGACTTTATGGTCTCTCAGAATGTTTTCTCAAATTTTAATGTAAAGTTTTCTGTAAAGAATATTCTTAATTCATCTTACAAATTAACTCACGAGTTTAAAGGTAAAGAATATATTCGTACAGAATATAAAACGGGAACTTCGTTCTCTCTTGGGATTGGATACAGCCTAAATTAATAACTATACTAACGGAGGTTAAATGCTAAGTAAATTCAGAGTACTAATTATTCTTATGACCCTAACGACGGTTACTTTTGCACAAAGTGTAATTACAGTAACTGATGCAGATATTGCTCCTGGAGCTACCGTAAACTGGACTGGCAACAGCACATATTTGTTAGACGGATTTGTTTTTGTTGAAGAAGGAGCAGTGCTTAATATTGAAGCTGGTACAGTAATAAAAGGAAAAGCAACTCCTACCACAGGAGATAATGCAAGTGCATTAATTATTTCAAGAGGCGCACAAATATTTGCAAGTGGTACGCCGAATAAACCTATCATTTTTACTTCCGAGAGTGATGATATTGCCAACCCAAATGATTTGACCTCAGCCGACAGAGGCTTGTGGGGTGGATTAATAATACTTGGAAGAGCAGATATAAATACAACGTCGGGAGTTGGGCAGATAGAAGGAATACCTACAACCGAGCCAAGAGCAGCATACGGCGGTGGCGATACACCGGATGATGCAGAAAGCTCAGGAGTTCTGCGTTATGTATCGATACGTCACGGTGGTGCTGAGCTAAGCCCGGGTGATGAAATAAACGGGTTGACATTAGGAGCAGTAGGATCAGGAACAACAGTAGAGTATGTAGAGATATATTCAA
>MGZZ01000139.1:13880-16698 GCA_001802795.1 Ignavibacteria bacterium GWC2_36_12
TACAAAATATCTTGTATCGGCATTCTGCGGAGATGACGGATTTGATTTTGATGAAGGCTGGAGAGGCAAGAACCAGTTCTGGTTTGTACTCCAGGGAGAAGATTTTGCAGGAAGAATGGCAGAGCAGGATGGAGGTACAAGTCCTGAAGACGGATTACCATATGCAATACCACAGATATATAATGCAACCTATATAGGTTCAGGAATAACGGCATTTCCACAGGGAGACGGTTCTGAGGCATTGATATTCAGGGATAACGCAGGTGGAAAATATTACAATAGTATAATAACAGAATATAACGGCGGAGGCGGTGGAGCCGGAATAACGGTAGAAGACCTGGAAAGCGGAGAAGACAGCCGTGCAAGGTTAGAAGGTGGTGATTTAGTTTTAAGCAATAATATCTGGTGGAATTTCGGAGATGGAAACGATGTTGCAAATATAGCACCACAGGATTTTGTAAGAACACACTTTGAAGCAAATAATAACCAGATAATTGATCCACAGATAAACAGCATAAGCCGAACCGGTGATGGAAACTTAGACCCAAGACCAGATCCATCAGGACCTGCAGGCAGTGGTGCAGTAGCTCCAACCGACCCTTTCTTTACTACAACAAGCTACTATGGAGCTTTTGATCCAGATGGTTTATTATGGATAGGTGGTTGGACTGCTTTATCACATAACCGAATAACTGATATTAAAGTGGATAAAATTACGGCTGTAATTCCAACGGAATATATCTTAACTCAAAATTATCCTAACCCGTTTAACCCGGCGACCAAAATTGACTTTTCGCTCCCGAAAGATTCAGATGTAGAATTAACAGTTTATAATATACTTGGTCAGCAGGTAGAAGTTCTTATAAACGGTTTCAGAAATGCAGGAACCTACGAGTTGACCTGGGACGCTTCTAATCTACCAAGTGGAGTTTATATCTACAGATTAGAAACCGGCAGCAATGTCATTTCTAAGAAAATGATGCTGCTTAAATAAGATTAGAGATTGATGTTGGAGAAATCCAAAATCGAAATTCAGAAATCGTAAATCATATTGTTCTCTCTCTATGTTCCCCTTCGACGAAAGGATGCCGGAAATGGCATCCTTTTTTTATTATTCAATCATTACATAACATAAATTTAATCTTCTCTTAATACTGGAATAAAACAAGAAGCTTAACTTTATACCGAATTCGAAAAAGAAGAGGGCTAAAAATGAATTCGAAGAAAGAAATAGTAATAAACTTTCCTATAGAAGTTATAGAAAACGATAAGGTCGTTACTGATCGTGAAATAAAGACGGAAAGGGAAATTATAGACAGGTTAAAAAGGCTTCATCTTCTTTCCGAAAAAAATAAAGAAAACGAATGGCACCAGGAGTATTTCCTGATTTACAATTCTTATATCCTGGAAAATATATAATCAATAGTTAGTTGCAATTTTTAATTTATAATCCTATAAACTGAACATCATCTAATTGTTTTAAAAACGGAAAATATTTCCCATCATTATTTTCTTTCCGGAAAATATGCTGTGCCAAAAAGCCAGTCCCATATTGCCAGCTTTGATTTTCCTTTCATTATTCATTGCGACTCTCAATAATTATTTGAAAATCTTTTAATTATTTTTTCCCTTGTTAAGAACAATAATAAGTTCAGCAAATTCTCTAAAAGCACCATGCCCTCCTTTTTCCTCGCACACGTAATTGACGATATTTTTTATATCCGGCATTGCATCTGCAGGAGAGGCAGATAATCCAACAGATTTTATTAACTCGATATCGTTAACGTCGTCTCCAATAAAAGCAACGTTTTCAGCTTTCAATTTATTTCTCTTTAAAATCTGTTCGAGCAAAAATGTTTTATCTTTTACCCCAAGGTGTAGTTCTTTGATATTAAGTTTTTCCGCTCTTTTTTTTACAGAACCGGATAACTCTCCGGTGATGATACCGGTTTCAATTCCAAGTATTTTTTTAAGTCTTTCAACACCCATTCCATCGCGGATGGAAAAACGTTTTAACATTTCTCCTTTGTCTGAGTAATAGACACCGGTATCTGTTAAAACACCGTCATTATCTGTAAGAACGAGTTTTATTTTTCTTGCTTTTTTAACAAGACGAATATTTTTTTTACGAAGTTTATCAGAAGTTACCATGCTGTCCTTACTTTTTCGGCAATATCTTTCCCTGTAAACTCTTCATACTCCAGAACATCCGGAAGCAAAACTGGCTTGAACCATTTATTTTTTAAAGCAACGGGTAAAACTTTACAAAGTAGTTCTTCTTCAATCAGGATTTCACTTAAGATAGAATATAAACCACCAGTTTGAAAATGATCTTCTATTGTGACCACAAGAAAAGCGTCTCTGCAGGCTTTAATAATCGCTTTCCTGTCAATTGGAGAAACAGTTCTTAAATTAATTATTCCTACCGATTTACCTTCAACCTTTAGTATTTCAGCAGCTTCAAGAGCTTGTTTTAATAAGATGCCATATGATATGATTACAACGTCTTTCCCTTCCGATATTATCTCGGCTTTACCGATTTCAAAATCAGGATCATGTTCGATTAATGGTTTTAAATTGTTATAGCGAACATAAGTTGGATAAGGGCTGTTAATAACTTTTTCCAAACCAATTAAGAGATCTTCTTCGTCTGAGGGGCAGAAGATATTCATATTGGGTATTCCCCTCATTATTGAAATATCTTCAATAGCCTGGTGAGTAGGTCCGTTCGCTTCTGATAAAAAGCCAGGAACTGCACCTATTAGTTTCACCGGTAACCTTCCAATGCCAACGTCTGATCTGATAAACTCGAATGCCC
>MGZZ01000139.1:16720-18972 GCA_001802795.1 Ignavibacteria bacterium GWC2_36_12
GGCATGCACAAGAGGAATTCGTCCTCTTAAAGCGAGACCGGCTGCCATACCGACCATTGTTTGTTCTGCAATACCCACATCTATGAACCTGTTGCCGATTTTTTCCGGTAAGTTTCTAATTGCAGCACGGTTTTCTGCAGTCATTATTACTATTCGATCGTCATTTTTAATAAGTTCTAAAAGTTTTTGTTCGTAATTCATTATCGTACAATAAGTGTTTCTGATTTGAGTTCTGTTTTTTCTTTACTGTATAGTTCTTTTAAGAGTAGCTCAACTTCGTTATGTGTGAAATTGCAAAACCATCTGTCGGCTCTTGCTTCTATGCTTGGTAATCCTTTTCCTCTTACAGTTGATGCGATAACGGCGACTGGTTTCTCCGGCTGACGGGGAAGAGATTCAAATGTTTTTTCAAGATCGTTAAAATCATTCCCGTTGCATTTATAAGGCTGCCAGCCAAAAGCTTCAAACTTATTTGTTATTGGTTCCAGGGGTATCAGCTCTTCAGTTCTTAAATTTGCCTGGAATTCATTTCTATCAACTATAACAAGGAGGTTATTTAGTTTAAGAGAAGAAGCTACAAGCAACCCTTCCCAAATACTTCCTTCATTAAGTTCTCCGTCTCCGAGAATTACAACTACTTTGTTAAACTGTTTTTTCATTTTACAATCCACAGCAACTCCCATTGCAACAGAAAGTAAATGTCCCAAAGACCCGGAGTGAAATTCAATTCCGGGAATATTAACATTAGGATGCCAGTAAATAAAGTCGTTTGTTTTCAAATGATTCTTCAATCTTTCCCTTTCGACTATTCCAAGCTCCGCAAATGTTCCGTAAAGTGCAGGAACATCGTGTCCCTTGGATAAAAACAAATAATCACGGTTTGGATCGTTAAGATTATTTTTGTTTACATTTAAGAAATTTGAATAAAGGTAAACAATTAAGTCTGTACAGGAAAGGGAGGCACCCGTAAAACATCCTCCATCAGTAGACATTCTTATAATATGCTCTCTCACTTTGCAGGCTATTGATTCAAGTTCATCTTTATTTTTTTTATTCATAGCTTATACAACAATAAAATAGTTTACGTTCAAGAAGTTCAAAATACTTGAGCTTAATCTTTTAAGTAATCAATAAATATTAGTTTTTTGTGTAAGTTCAAATTATTAAAACTCCAGGTAATATATTTTAAGACAATATAAAAGACAAATTTTGCTAACTATTTCAATTTTCTTAAAGTTGTAACATTCTTCCTCTTTGATTAAATTTTTCATCTAATTTAAAATATATCAATGACAAATGCGAATTGTCAAACCTAAACGTTTAAGGAAGGGAGACGTAATCGGAATTATTTCTCCATCATCTTCTCCCGATGATTTATTCAGGATTAACAAAGGTGTCAATTATTTGGAAAGCCTGGGTTACAAGGTTAAAGTCGGAAAAAATATTGGTCATTATCGCGGATATTTAGCGGGCACAGATGAACAAAGATTGAATGATCTTCACGAGATGTTTAGAGATAAAAATGTAAAGGCAATAATTTGTTCGAGAGGTGGTTACGGTTCACAAAGATTGCTGGATAAAGTTGACTTTAAGCTAATTGAACACAACCCTAAAATTTTTGTTGGATATAGTGATATTACTGCTTTGCAAATGGCTTTTCTTTTTAATACAGGCTTAATATCGTTTGCCGGTCCCATGTTGGCAGTAGATTTTTACGATTCTATCAGTCCTTATACTGAAGAAATGTTTTGGGCATTAGTAACTTCAAACAAAAAATTTGGAAGGATAAAATTACCTGAAAATGAAAAGATGTTTACAATCATAAAAGGAGTTGCAAAAGGAAGAATAACCGGGGGTAATCTTACAACATTATTGTCGCTTGCGGGAACAAAATATATGCCTGATTTGAAAAATAAAATACTATTGCTCGAAGAAATTGGTGAGGCGCCTTACAGAATAGACAGAATGTTTAATCAGCTAAAGCTAATGGGTGTACTAAATAAAATTTCAGGTCTAATATTGGGAGCATTTTCTGATTGTCATGAATCAAATTCCGAAAAAAGAACTTTATCTTTAGGTGAAGTTGTAGAGGATTATACAGATGGACTAAGAATACCAGTTATTTATAATTTTGCACATGGACATATAAGGAATAATATTACCGTTCCTATAGGAGCCAATACCCGACTCAATGCAACCCGGGGAATAGTAGAAATTGTAGAAAATGTTGTGAGTTAATAAATTATTATTAA
>MGZZ01000140.1 GCA_001802795.1 Ignavibacteria bacterium GWC2_36_12
CTCTTGCTGCTGATTTTGAGGGTGATGGAAAAGCCGAAATCATAGCTTATACCAAGGATGGAAGAATTTTTGCAATCGATGGAGGATCCGGTAAAGTTGTAAACGGATTTCCAATATCAACAGGTGCAGAATTAGCGACAGCTCCGGTCCTATTTGATTACCAGGGAAAAACCTCCCTGGCAGCAATAGATAAACAAAATAATTTTTATGCCTGGAATATCGGTGCGACCGCCGGAAAATATTTTTGGTCTGAAGAGAATGGAAATAATTATAATTCATCTTTTGTCGATGCAGCATTAAACCAGAATTTTGCGAATGATTTTTTCCCGGAAAACAGAGTTTATAATTATCCCAATCCTGTTTATGATAATACTACTTACATAAGATATTACGTTTCTGAGGATTCCAAAATAAATATCAAGATATTTGATCTCGCTGGTGGTTTTGTTGCAGAATTAAATGACAATGCTCTGGGTGGTTTTGATAACGAAACACAATGGAATGTGAATGATATACAAAGCGGAGTTTATTTGGCACGTGTAGAAGCTACCGGTTCAAGCGGGAAGAGCGAAAGCAACATAATTAAGATTGCAATTATTAAATAACATTCCCGTAATAATATCTCTTAATAAATTAATCTATTGCGTCCTTCAATTATTATGAAATTCTTTGCGGTATTATTCCTTTCTTTTTTCTTTCTTCCAGTTGCTTTTGCCCAGTTTACTGAGTTTCACCCTGAGCTTAACTGGTACACAATTAAAGGAAAACATGTTGAAGTTCACTTTCACGAAGGTGTTGAGAGAACTGCAAAAGTTGTTGCAAAAATAGCTGATGAAGTGTGGGACCCGATTTGCTCACTTTACGGCTATGAGCCGGATGTTGTTCATTTTATTATTAAAGATATCGATGATTACTCGAACGGTGCCACATATTTTTTTGATAACAAAATTGAGATATGGACAAGCGCCCTCGATTTTGATTTACGTGGCACTCATAACTGGTTACGAAATGTAATTTCCCACGAGTTTACGCACATGGTACAGATACAGGCTTCTATTAAATCGACGAGAAGTTTGCCTGCGGTTTTTCTCCAGGCTCTTAACTATGAAGATGAAAGAAGACCTGATATTCTTTACGGCTTTCCCAATTTTATTGTATCATATCCTCTTGCTACTATAAATGTTCCCGCGTGGTTTGCAGAAGGAACTGCTCAAAACATGCGTAAAGAATTTGATTATGATAATTGGGATTCACACAGGGATATGATTCTCCGTTCTTATGCCCTTGATGGAAACATGCTTAGCTGGAATCAAATGGGGGTATTCGGAAAGTCAAGTCTTGGTAATGAATCTGTTTATAATTCAGGTTTTGCTCTTACGCGGTATATCTCTCAAAAATATGGAGAAGATAAGCTTGCCAAAATAAACCACGCCCTCGGCAATTTCTGGAATTTTACAATTGATGCTGCATTTGAAGATGCGCTCGGGAAAAATGGTACCGAGATTTACAACGAATGGAAAGACTTCATAACAAAAAGTTATGAAGAGCGTACTGTTGAATTAAGAACAAACCTTATAGTTGGAGATACACTTGCAAAAGTGGGATTCGGGAATTTTTATCCGGTCTTTTCAGAAGATGATTCAAAATTTTTGTATGTCTCTAATAAAACCTCCGATTATTTCGGTCCCGCCGGTATTTACCTGTATGATTTAAAAACAAAAGAAGAAAAATTGCTTGTAAGTGGTGTTCGCTCGACTGTAAGCTGGATTCACGGGACAAATAAAATTATTTATTCAAAGCTTACTGATGATAATCCGAACTGGTATAATGTTCATGATCTTTATGTTTACGATATTAATGAAGATGAAGAAACCCGGTTAACATTTGACCTTCGTGCAAACCAGCCGTCAGTTTCGAATGATGGGAAAAATATTGTATTTATTTTTCAGAAAGATGGAACTACAAATCTTGGTACTGTTGATATAAAAGGGCAAAATTTTAAGAAGCTTACTACTTTTAGTAACGGAGAGCAAATTTATAATCCCAAATTTTCCAACGATGATACTTATATAGTTTTTGATTATTCCTATCATCAGACGAGAGACATTGTAAGGATTAATCCCGACGGAACTGATTATCACCCAGTAATATCAACAGATTCCGATGAAAGAAATCCTGTAATTGATAAAGACGGAAATATAATCTATTCATCCGATGAAACAGGCATATTCAATATTTACAAATATGATTTTAAAACCAAAGAGAAAACACAGTTAACAAATGTTCTTGGCAGCGCATTTATGCCTACTGTTTCCGATAATGGCGATATAATTTATTCGGGTTATACTTCTACCGGTTATAAAATTTTTCATATTGCTGCAGAACAGCAGCAAAAAGTAATTGCAGGTAAAAGTTATATCCGGATAAAAAATCCGCCACTCGATGTTTATTCAACCATTGGCGATGTTACTGCTCTAAACATTAACAGGTTAAAGAACTTTAATGATTATGATATTCCCGATTATGATGAGAAACCTTATACCGGTGTATTCTCAAAACTAACTTTCTTTCCTTTTCTCAGATACGATAACTATAACACATCGAATAAATTTTTAGAGAAGATGAAACCCGGTTTGCTCGTTACCTCAAGCGATATGCTGAACAGGTACTCTTTATTTGCGGGAGGTTCTATTAATTCAAGATTTGAAAGAGATCTTTTCCTGATATTTGATTACAGGAACAGGCTTCCCCTCCTTTTTGATCTGGGAATAAAGCCGGAACTTTCACTTGAACTTTACAATATCAGCAGGAAAGCAAATGTGGATATTTTCTTTGGTGTAGATACGTTACAGGGAGGAAGTGTTAGCTATGATTACATAATTCCTACAGATGTTACGTATAATCTTTTTGAAGTTGATTTTGTAGCAAAGCACAGAATTTTTTCCCGTAACCAGGAATTGGAATTCAGATTTATTTTTAGTCAGTATACTGCATCTTTAGGAAGTTTTTTATTACCAAATGATAACGGTTTATATCCTACGACCAACGATACTTATTTAATTGGCAGGAATCTTCAGATAAAATATAGCTTAGACGCTTTGCTTCCTTATGTCGATGATGAAATAAATCCTGTGGGTGCTCAGCTTGATGTGACATATAATTATGAGTTTAATAAATTTAATTCAGAAGGCGAATATCTTGTTGAGGACGGAATTCTGAAACCAAAGTATAGTGATTTTAATTTTCACAGGGTCGAGCTTAATTCTAAACTCCATTTCCCTCTTTGGGAAAATCATACTTTAACCCTGAGGCTAAGAGGCGGAACAATATTGGGTCCCGCCGTCCCCGATTTTTTTGATTTCTACCTTGGCGGATTAATCGGAATGAAAGCTTATCCTTTTTATGCTGTCAGCGGTAACGAGATAGCGTGGGCTAATCTTACATACAGGTTCCCGCTCTTCAGAAATATTGATGCAAGAGCCGGTCATCTTTATCTGGATAAAATTTATTTATCTGTTTATGGAGATTTAGGAAATGCCTGGACAGGTGATTTCCCTGAATTAGATACTTTTAAAAAAGGTGCCGGCACCGAATTAAGAGTTCAAATGAGTTCATACTATCTTTTCCCGACAAGTTTCTTCTTAAATGCCGCTTATGGTTTTGATAAGTTTAGCAGAATCGTCAATGACGAAACAGTTACTTACGGTAAAGAATGGAGATTTTACGGAGGCGTCTTGTTTGGTTTTGATATTTAAGTCTCAAGAGGAGAGGGAACTCGTGGTGTAGATTAATAATTTGTTCACATTTATAAATAATTATAAATAAAATATTTGTATGAAGAATGAATTTAATTTCCTAATCGTAATCTTGCTCTTAATCGTTCCGGTTAAAGCACAATCATCTGAGACTAATTTAACCGGAAACCTTTCTGCTGATTCAAAAATTTTATTCGAAGAAAATAATTTTGAATCGCTTCCTCAGCTATCTTTTCAAACTGAGAACAAAAAGTCTCCTCTCCTGGCAGGAATCTTGTCATTGGTTTTGCCGGGTGCCGGCGAATTTTATGTTGGTGATTATTTAAAAACCGCAATATTTTTAACCATTGAAGCAGCTGTAATTACAACTGCCGTTATTTATGATAATAAGGGGAATGATCAAACAGATTTTTTCCAGAAATATGCTAACGAGAACTGGAGCGTGGTTAAGTACGCCGAATATTTAATAAACAGTCATAATGCCGATCCTGCAATTATCAAAAGTAATGATGAAACACTTCCTCCCTGGCAAAGAGTTGACTGGTCGAAGTTAAATGAAGCTGAAAGAGAAGTACCGGGGTTCTCACATACATTACCATTGCATGGGGAACAACAGTATTACGAATTGATAGGAAAATACTACCAGTTTACTTCAGGATGGGACGATTATTCCGGCGGCAATATTTCAGATTTTACCCCGCACCTGCTGTATTATGCCCATGAGCACGCAAAAGCAGATGACTACTACAATGTAGCTGCTAAAGCAGTAATTGGTATTTATGTTAATCATTTTCTCTCAGTAATAGATGCCATCTGGTCTACGATTAATTATAATAAATCTCTTGCTGTAAAAATAAGGATGGAAGAAGTTTATTTTGCCGACAGGATGGAGTTAGTCCCTACGTTAAAACTTTCTTTTAGTTTTTAAATAGGGTTTGTAATGGTGAGGCTATTTGACGATGGGATTATGAGACTATGAGACTATGAGACTATGAGATTATGTGACTATGAGATTATGTGACTATGAGATGGTGAGATTGCTTTAACTTTTTACTTCTATCTCCTTTCTTCTGACTTCTGTATATTTGCATTTCTGAAACATTGAGCTTTATTTTTCAATATGAAATCTCCGGTTGTAGTAATTGTTGGCAGACCCAACGTTGGTAAATCGACTCTTTTCAATCGCCTTGTAGGCAAAAGGGAAGCGATAGTTGATGATATAAGCGGTGTAACACGCGACAGAAACTACGGTGAAGTAGAATGGAACGGAAAGGAATTTAGACTAATCGATACCGGCGGTTATGTTCCCAACTCAACAGATCTTTTTGAAACGGCAATACGTGAGCAGGTTGAGATAGCTATCCTCGAAGCTGATGCAATTATCTTTATGGTAGATGTCAGAATAGGTATCAGCCCGATTGATGTTGAAATCGTAAATATATTAAGGAGTGCAAATAAAGATTTTTATCTTCTTGTAAATAAAGTCGATTCGGAAAATTTTGAAGCTGCCGTATCAGAATTCTACAAGCTTGGTGTTGATAGAACATTTGATTTATCTGCTTTAGTCGGAAGAAAAACCGGGGATTTCCTGGATGTTCTTACTTCCGGTTTCCCAGCTAATATAGAAGAAAAAGAAGACACGAGATTAAAGATCGCAATACTCGGTCGCCCGAACGTTGGAAAATCTTCATTAGCAAATTCTCTCCTCGGATACGACAGAAGCATTGTAACAGATATTCCCGGTACAACGAGGGACAGCATTGACTCAGTATTAAAATATTATGGAAAGGAAATAATTCTTGTAGATACGGCGGGGCTTCGGAAAAAGAAAAGAATAGATGAAAGCATAGAATTTTATTCTGCTATTCGTACTCTTAAAGCTGTTGGTGAATGTGATGTTGCAATTGTTTTAATTGATGCGAAAATAGGTCTGGATAAACAGGACCAAAAGATAATTGACGAGGTGATTAGAAGAAGAAAAGGTTTGATACTTGCGGTTAATAAATGGGATCTTATTGAAAAAGAAACCAACACTGCCGGGCAATATGAAAAATCAATAAATGAAAAACTGGGCTCGATTGATTATGTCCCCGTAATATTTATTTCGGCTTTAACGAAGCAGAGAATCTTTAAAGTAATTGAACTGAGCAATCAAATCGGTGAAGAGAGAAAAAAGAAGATTCCTACAAATACATTAAATAATGTGCTTCTTCCCGAGATAGAAAAAAATCCGCCACCTGCAACCGGTACCGGTAAAGAAGTCAAGATTAAATATATCACGCAAGGCGGTGAGCATTACCCGGTTTTTATTTTCTTTTCAAATCGCCCAAAGGATATTCCTGAGAATTTCAAGAGATTTTTGGAGAAATTAATTAGAAAGAATTTCGGTTTTAAGGGAGTTTCTTTTACCATGGTTTTTAAAACAAAATGAACAGACCAAAAAATATAATTGTAATAGGAGGAAATGCTGCGGGACCCGCGGCTGCAGCTAAAGCAAAAAGAATCAGTCCTGATTCAAATGTAAAAATGTTTGAAGCAGGGGATTTTATTTCAACAGGTACCTGTGAAATTCCTTACGTGCTTTCAGGGGAAATTGATAGTTATAAAAATATTCTTGTTTTCGATCCTCCCGATTTTAGAAAAGAAAAAGGTGTCGAGGTTTTTACAAGGCACCTTGTTGAGGAAATTGAAAAAAAAGAAAAAGAAATTAAAGTACTCGACTTTTATAACGGTACAACTCACTTTTACAAGTATGACAAATTAATTATAGCAACGGGTGCAAAACCAAAAGCACTAAAACAATTTGCACTTCCTGCTGAAAATCTATTCGGTCTTAAAAATGTTTCCGATCTTATAAAGATTAAGGATTTCATCTCATCAAAAAAGATTAATAGTGTTGCTGTTATTGGTTCGGGATACATCGGGCTTGAAACAGCAAATGCTTTTTCTTCACTCGGTTTTAATGTTACAGTAATTGAAAAGGAGAATCACCCTATCCCGGCAGCAGAGCCTGAAGTGCAGTTACTCGTCGAAGAATTGCTGGAAAATAATAATGTAAGATTTTTTGGGGGGGTAAAAAATCTGAAGCCTGTTTATTCTGAAGAAAAGATTGAAAGCCTGAATGTAGATGGAAGGCTTCTTGAAGTCGAGCTTGTTATTTTGTCTACTGGTTTTGAACCCAACAGTGATCTGGCTAAAAAATCAAAACTTGAAATTGGGGAATATGGTGGAATTAAAGTCGATTCAAGGCTCAAAACGTCTGATCCACATATTTATGCAGTTGGCGATTGTATAGAAATCGTGAATGCGATTACTGGTCGTCCTTATTATTTGCCCCTGGCAACTCTCGCCCGCGATTATGCACATGTAGCAGGTGAAAATACTGCTGGTGGAAATGCAAGAATAAACCCGGTTGTTAAAAATATTTCTGTGAAACTTTGGGATAAATTCCTGATAAATGTCGGGTTATCATCAGGCGAAGCAAAGGAATTTAAGTTTAAATTTAGGTCGGTTACACATATTGCGAATAATCTTGTTGCAGTAATGCCCGAAAGTAAAAAGGTTTTCGGCAAAATTATTTATGATGAAGATACAAAAAAAATACTCGGGGCTGCTTTCCTCGGAGGGAAAGAAGTATCGGGTTACGGAGACATCATTTCCACCTTAATAAGGTTAAAACAACAAGGTAAAATATTATCGGAAATAAATTATAACTATACGCCTCCGCTTTCTCCCTTTATAAATTTATTATCTTTATTGGGAAGAAAAATAAAATAAAGTTTTAAGAAGAAATGTAAATGAAAAACAATTTTCCCAACCTCAAGCTTGTAGATCATCCTTTGATTAAAAAGGATATTACTTTATTAAGAGATAAAAAAACTCAGCCGGAATATTTTAGAGCAGCAGTAAGAAGAATTTCAAATATACTTGCTGTGGAAATTGGAATGACACTTAGCCTGAAAAAAGTTAATGTCGATACTCCGCTTGAAAGAACAAAAGGATACAAACTTGACCAGCAAATAATTCTTATCCCTGTCTTGAGAGCCGGGTTAAGTATGGTGAGCGGTTTTCTGGATGTAATCCCGGACTGTAAAGTCGGGCATATCGGTCTCCAGAGAAACGAAGAAACTCTTGAACCTGTCGAGTATTATTTTAAAATTCCTAATGTGGATGCTAATTCGAAAATCATTCTACTGGATCCTATGCTTGCAACAGGAGGCAGTGCATCGCAGGCTTTAAAATATTTAAAGAAAAGAGGTGGAAAAAAAATTGTTTTCGCTTGCCTTGTTGCAGCTCCCGAAGGAGTTAAGAAGATACAAAAAGAGCACAATAAAGTAGAAATTTATTCCGCTGCTCTCGACAGGGAACTAAATAATAGGGGATATATTTTGCCCGGCTTGGGGGATGCAGGAGACAGAACTTTTGGGACGATCTAAGTTCATTGTTATTCTGATTTTTGTTTGCTCTTCAATTTTTTCCCGCGCCCAGGTGTTCCCGGTTGCCGGGGTAGATTCACTTCTTAGTAACGGTATAGAGAATATTATAAATCAAAAATATGATTTGGCAAAGAAGGATTTTGTAATATTAGATAAAAAATTTCCAGAGCTCCCGGTAGGAAAAATTTATATTGCGGCAGTTGAAATTGCCAAATCATATGATCTCGCAATTCCTTTTAAAACAGAATTCATAAATAAAAATCTCGATGAGGCTAAAGATATCTCTGAAAGATTAATCGATTCGGATGACAGCAATATATGGAATTATTATTTTCTTGCTCTTGCAAACGGATATAAAGCATATCTTTATGCACTAACCGGGGACTGGCTTTCCGCTTTTGGAACCGGTGTTACTTCAGTAAATCTTTTTGAACATTGTTTAAAAGTGAATACTGCTTTTTATGAAGCACTGATAGCAACCGGTACTTATAAGTATTGGAAAAGCCGCAAAATGGAATTCTTAAACTGGCTACCCTTTGTAAATGATGAAAGAGAAGAGGGGATTAAGCTTTTGGAAAGAGCAGCCAGTAATTCTTCATACAATTCTTATCTTGCAATTAATTCATTGATATGGATTTATATTGACAGGGATGAATTTAGCAAAGCAATAAAGATTGCAGAGTCAGCGTTGGTTCGTTATCCCGGCAGTAGATTTTTTAAATACGGATTGGCAAGAGCTTATGAAGATGTCAACAGGCAAAAAGCAATCGAAATTTATTATGAAATTTTGAATTCATTTACGGATTCGGAAAAGTTAAATCGTTATAATGAGGTAGTAGTGAAACATATCATTGCTCAACAGTATTATCATTTGGGAAAGAATGACATAGCTCTGGTATTATGTAATCAGATATTAGGCATAAAAGATTTTACCGATTACGAATTAAGTAAGTTGGATGACAGGCTGGATAGGGTGAATGCGCTTAAAAGGGAAATTTCTAACCACTGAACTGCCTTAAATAAATTTCCATAATATTATAGGGCTTTACCTATTCAAATAAAAGAGGTAAATTGAAGAAGAAAGGAAAACTAAAGTAAAGTAACAGGACTAATTGCTGAATATGACAGTGAGTGATCCAAAAGCCAAGAAAATGCTGGAAGATCTTTTGATGATCAGCAGAAAAAATCTACCCTCAATTAATGAAAGCCTGATTATCAAAAGTTTTGAATTTTCAATTGAAGCGCACAAGAACGACTTGCGTGCATCGGGTGAGCCATATTTTATTCATCCTTATCACGTTGCATTAATTGTTGCGGAAGAGCTTCCTTTAGATGATATAACCGTAGCAAGTGCATTGCTTCACGATGTTGCAGAAGATACCGAGTTCAGCATCAGTCTCCTCGCAAAGGAATTCGGCAGTTCAGTAGCCGAAATTGTTGATGGTGTTACCAAGATAAGTGGAATATTTAAGGGGCAGGAGATTACCAAGGCTGAGAACTACCGGAAGCTCCTGCTTTCAATGGTTAAGGATGTAAGAGTGATATTGGTAAAGTTCGCAGACCGCTTGCACAATATGAGAACACTCGATTTTGTAAATCCCGAAAAGCAAAGAAGAATCGCCCAGGAAACTTTGGAAATATATGCGCCTTTTGCTCATCGCTTTGGTTTGGGACGCGTTAAGTGGGAACTTGAAGATTTATCATTTAAATATCTTAACCGCGACGCTTTTGAAGAGCTTGTTAAAAAAGTAAAAGCAAAAAGAAAAGAGAGAGAATCTTACATAAAAAAATTCAGCGATCCTATTGTTCAAAAGCTTGATGAACATAACCTTAAATATGAAGTAAGCGGAAGACCAAAACACCTTTACAGTATTTACAGAAAGATGGTGAGAAGAAATAAACCTTTCGAGGAGATATACGATCTTTTTGCTATACGAGTAATTTTAGATACTGAAAACACTTATGATTGTTACACTACTCTTGGAATTGTAAACCAAATTTATCTTCCTGTTCCCGATAGGTTTAAAGATTACATTTCAATTCCCAAAACCAATAATTATCAATCAATTCATACTACTGTTGTAGGACCGGAAGGAAGACTTGTTGAAATACAGATTCGAACTAAAAAGATGCACGAAGTTGCAGAGAGAGGTGTCGCAGCCCATTGGAGATATAAAGAAAATAAAACTGCAAGTGAGAAAGATCTTGAGAACTGGGTAAACTGGATCAGGGATATTTTTGAAAATGCTTCAAAAGATGAGGCAAGAAAAGACCTGATGGAAAGTTTCAAATTAAATCTTTACCAGGATGAGATTTATGTTTTTACTCCCAAAGGAGATTTAAGAAGACTCCCTGTTGAATCAACGCCTGTTGATTTTGCTTTTGAAATTCATAGTAAAGTTGGTTATCACTGTATTGGCGCAAAAGTTAATGGGAAGATAGTTCCTCTTGATACAGTTCTTCATAGCGGCGACCAGTTAGAGATTATTACTTCGAAAACACAACATCCGAATAAAAACTGGATAAAATTTGTAACTACTCATAAAGCAAAAACTGCCATCAGGAAATGGATGAAAAAAGAGGAAGATGAGATAGTTAATTCGGGTAAAGAAATTTGGGAAAAGAAAATTAAGAAGTTCAAGCTTACGTTTAATCAGCAGGATTTGGATAGGCTTGCAACGAGCCTCAAGTTTGATAGTCCGCGACATATGTTTAGAACTATTGCTCAGGGGAAAGTAAATGTTGATGATATTTTAACTGCTACAAAAGAAAAAGAAAAAAGAGAAAAAGTATCTGTACTTGAGTTTGACACATTTGCCAATTCTGCACGAAGCAATGCCGGCGGGGTTTTGGTTGAAGGAATTGACTCAAACATATTATATTCATATGCAAAATGTTGTAATCCTATTCCGGGGGATCCGATTATCGGTTATATTACGGTTGGAGAAGGTGTAAAAATTCATCGCAAAACCTGCAGTAATTTGCTCCGTTTGTCTGAAATGGATACGAGTAAACTTTTACCTGTACAATGGCCTGAAACTGAAGGTTCCCTTTTTGTAGCCGGACTTACGGTTATGGGAGAAGATTCGCCGGGTATTCTTAATGAAATATCTCACTCCATTGTTTCCTATCAAAATACGAATATTAAATCAATAAATATTAGTACCGGTGATTCTGCTTTTGAAGGGAGTGTTACGGTTTATGTTCATGATATCGGGCATCTTTCTAAAATTGTTGAGAGATTAAAGAAAATAAGGGGCGTTTATTCTGTTGAAAGATTTGATGGTTCGTAAGATTAAATAAATTTAGGATAACTAACTGGAAACGAGAATATTATCTGTAGATTATGGCGAGAAAAGAATAGGTCTCGCATTGAGTGACCCGCTTAAAACATTTGCTTACCCATTTAAAACTCTTCCTAATAATAATAATTTTTTAAGCGACCTGAGTGTAATCATTCAACAACAGGGAATATCTAAAATATTAATCGGGTTACCGGATTCGGACAACTCGAGCACGGCAAATGTCAGATCACAAATTTTATTATTAAAAAGTCGGATTGAAAAAAGATTTAACCTTGAGGTAATTTTGTGGGATGAAGCATTCACTTCTGCAATAGCAAATGAAAGAATAATACAAGCTGTACCGAAAAAATCTAAGAGAAAAGATAAAGGACTTCTGGACATGCATGCCGCTTCAATTATATTGCAAGAGTACCTTGACAGCATTACAGGTGAAAGAACCTTCTAAAATTTTCTTGCTACATTTATTATAAAACCGATTGACTATTAAAAATGTACAGTATATTTTGCAGTAACAAATAATATCATTGGGAGCACTTTATGTCACTTGACGCACTCGGGATGATAGAAACAAAAGGTCTTGTCGGTGCTATTGAAGCAGCCGACGCCATGGTGAAAGCTGCAAAAGTAGAATTGTTAGGTAAGGAAACTATTGGCGGAGGATATGTAACAGTTATGGTGAGAGGCGATGTGGGAGCAGTTAAAGCTGCTACTGATGCAGGAGGCGCAGCTGCTCAGAGAGTAGGAGAACTGGTTTCAGTTCATGTAATTCCTCGTCCTCATTCCGAAGTTGAAGCTTTACTTCCAAAGAGAAAATAGTTTATGCCAAAGGCACTTGGGTTAGTTGAAACCCGGGGTCTTGTTGCCGCTATTGAAGCTGCCGATGCAATGGTAAAAGCGGCAAATGTAACCCTTGTCGGCAAGGAAAGAACAGACCCTGCGTTAATAACAATAAAGATTGTAGGTGAAACTGCAGCAGTAAGATCTGCAGTTGATGCTGGCTCTGCTGCAGCAAAGAGAGTCGGTGTACTGGTTTCTACTCATATAATTCCGCAGCCCGACAACCAGATGGTCACACTTCTTCCTGAAATAAAAGATAGTTCTGAAGAAAAACCACGAAAAGCTGAAAAGGTAATTCCTGAGAAAAAAGGAGAATCAGTAGCTCCTGTTGTAAAATCATTTCCTCAAAAAGAAATAAAAAGAGAGAAGAAAGAAAGCAGCAAAAGTGTAAAAGAAGAGATAAGAGAAGAAGTAAAACCTTCAGTTGAAACCAGTGATACAATATCAAGATTAAGACAAGAAGCACTAGGAATTGAAGCAGGAACTGAAAAGAAAGAAAAAGAACGACCAAAGGCATCTGCCCCGAAGAAAGAAAAAATTAAGATGGAACAAGTTGAAATATTAAATGTGCATCAGCTGAGAAGATTTGCCAGAAGCACGGAGGGTTTTCCTATCCAGGGAAGGGAAATTTCAAGGGCAAACAGAAAAGAGCTGCTTGATTATTTTAAGAAACTGGTTTCAAAATAAAATATAAACACAGAACGATTTTTTTTGACTCCACTTATAGTGGAGTTTTTTTGTTTTCAAATTAAATTATATTTGCACAGTGAAGAAAAATATCCATATAATTATTATTTCGGTGCTCTTTTCTATCATACTGTGGGGTTCTATTTCACTTTCTAAAGATTATTATATAACAGTAAATCTACCTGTTAAAATCGTTAACTTCCGTGAAGGTTATACATCCGGCTCAAAAACCCCTGAAAAAATATCCGCAAAAATAAAAGGTACAGGATGGAAATTATTATCTCTGAGCCTTGGGTCCGAATCGGAATATTTTGTATCGGCAGGAGGAGACACGGGGAGAAAATATATTAATCTTTATAATTCATTATCCGATAACCAGTGGCTTGCATCCGATATGGAGGTAATTGATTTAAACCCCGATACATTATCAATTCGGGTTGAAAAGGTTGGACGGAAAAAAGTTAAAATTGATGCGGATCTCACTATGGATTTTAAGCCGGGTTATGGATTAGCCGATGATATTCAGATATACCCCGAATCAACATACGTTGTTGGTCCCGTTAGCTATTTGAAAAGTTTAACGTTGCTTCATACGGAAAAGAAAATATTGTCAAATCTTGATTCTAAAATTGTTGATCATGTTAGCCTGAAGAATATCAGAGGAATGTCATACGATCAGAATTTAGTAACAATGTATCTTGATGTTCAGAAAATTGTTGATAAAAACTTTGATAATCTT
>MGZZ01000141.1:0-298 GCA_001802795.1 Ignavibacteria bacterium GWC2_36_12
TAAATGTAAATACATCATTTTGTGAAACATTAGGTTTAGTTGATTCAATTCTAAAGATAAATGTAAATACATCATTTTGTGAAACATTAGGTTTAGTTGATTCAATTCTAAAGATTGTGCCTTGTTCAGGTAAATCCTGGCTGAATGGAGGTGCGGCTCCACCATTCCAGCTAACCAATACCATGCGTGCCATTACCTCATGTTCTCTTGCACCATCATAAGTTCCGGCAAGCATTTCAGTTTCTGCCGCCTTATATCCTGCATCTCCGGGCAATGTATCATCCGGTCTATTCCAGTA
>MGZZ01000141.1:310-3894 GCA_001802795.1 Ignavibacteria bacterium GWC2_36_12
AACCGGATCGTCGCTACCACCGGAAACCGAATGTTCCAGATCACCACTACCTGCTGCAAGGGTACCCCAGCTTTCTAATGCAAAAATGTTATCGCCACTGAAGTCAACTCCGGCATCATCAATAATATAAGGCACCATTCTATAATCATCACTTGGGTCATCGGGGGTTGCAATTCCAATATTCCATAACTCAAATGGTACCCAGAATACATTATTATCATTAAAGGCTTCAAAAGCCTGGCTTCCGCCAACCCCGGGATTATCGTTTGAACCTGTAAACCTTAATTCGAAATCGTAAGGAATAATTTCATCCCAGTTATCACCATCCCTGGTGACTCTGGAAATAAAAGCATCGTACAGCCCACGTGTACCACCATCGGCTGTTCCCCCATCATCTGCTGTATGAATACCCCATAAACCTTCGCCCACCTGTTGTCCACTGGTTGGCCTGTCCGATGAGAAATTACCGAAGTCAAACGCACCGCCTTCTGGAGGATCCAGGGGTCCGTTACCATTTGCAACTACAGTAAAATTCTTAAAGTCTAACGGGGCTCCAATTACTCTGAACTGGATACCGTCGACGACTGGAGACTCAACATCGGCATTTTGATTTGTTTGATTTGCAAGTACACGTACACCATCTTCTCTATCCACATTCCATACATCGGTTCCGCCAGGGATGGTATCAAAGGTGACTGTATATTTCATCCCGGTTAATTTGGTAGGATCTATAATAAGCGGGAATACATTCCCATCGCTCGGGGACCCGCTCACAGTAGAATGCACTACTCCTTTTATAGTATCCGCATATGCCCCGTTATAATCAACTCCCGGTGCTTTAGCCGAAGGTATAATGGTGAGAATGCTTATAGGATTTTCCAGATTTGTTATAGTAGCTTCCGGATTGTATGCGTATGCCGTTACAGCAAAATAATATCTGTTCCCATTAACAAGCGGTATCCCACTTCTTACTGCATCACTTGTAATTTCGTGATAGCGTCTAATTCCTGTATCGTTACCGAATTGCTGAACTTTGGTTGCAACAACACCTGTGTTAACATCAAAAAACTGACCTTCAATTTTTAATATTCCGTTTACCAAGTCGTACGTGGCAATTCTTCTTCCTTCATCAACAGAAGCAGAAGCATTCGGCAATTGATAGACATTATAGCCTTCAAACTTATAGCTTTTGGAATCGAAATTTTCAGTTTGCTTTATCCTGGCCGAGTTTTCGCCCCAATCAAGTACTATTTTTTTATCAAGTGCATAGTATACTTTTAGATCTGGATCATATGTGCCCGGGATATTAACTTCCGGAGCCGGCGGTGCTGTAGGTAAATCAAAGAAGTTATCGAACGCATCTTGTGCAGTTCTGTCATAAAATTTTAACAGACCGATAGCCGATAAGCGGTCAACACCGGGAATTGCACCCGCTACAATTTCAGCTATAACTACTTCCTGTGTATCTCCGGGAGCCATTGTAAATGGACCCGATGCCTGCCCAACACGCCGGTCTCCGGATGGTAATAATACCCCATCTATCCACCCTTGTTTGCTAACGGGATCGCCGGTAAGAGCGTAAGTTGTTGGTTCATTGGTAACGGGGTTTACAAATAAGTCACCCGTTTTTCCAATCCGACCCTGAAAGAAGTTATAAAATTGTGTCGACCCTTCAAGAGCTTGCCGTGTCGGGTCTGTTACGTTTGCGTCACCGCGGGCAAAATAGTAGAAGGCCGTCATCGAGAGATTTATTTTACCGGGTCCTGCCACTTGTCCATTGAAAATTCCAAAATCTTCTGCATCATCTACACCATTTTTATTTCTATCTTCGCCGGCAACTCCATTTACAAGTGGTCCCTGGAAAAAGTCAAATCCTACAGCAGGCGGTGGAAGTGGAGTGTAGGTAGCATCATTTGCATTAGCATTATAACAGTAACCTAAGCTTAAGGTTGTATCGCAGCCTGCAAAATCATCAGTTGCATTTCCCAGATCAACATCAGACCACATTGAAACATACATATCATTGAAAACGACATTACTTTTATTGATTAGTTTATATTTTCTGAATATCATGTTGCCAAGTGCACCGGTTCTGTTATATGCCCAGTACGTAGCTTGTTGTTCAACTCCGAGCGGCAATGCACCATATAAATCTGCAGTGTTACCGGGATTTATATCATTAGCAACCGACCAAATTGTTTGATCGGCTCCGGGCACTCCGGGAATATCTGCATCGGGTTCATATGTTCCGTTTCCATTTCTATCATCAAACGGAGCCCCATATTGTGCGGGCCACTCCGTCCAATCGGTTTCATATTGAGCCCTGATTTGGTCGGCTGAACCTTCATTATCATTTACTTCTGCAGAAAGGTCAGCCTGAGTTCCACCTGGATAAACATCCGGTCTTACTCTGTATATCCTGACTTGCGGATCACTTGATGATTCGGCAGTCAGCTGATCATAAGGTTTGCCGCTGTCTAATATTCTTCCGCCCTGAAGACCGGATGAATAAGCGGAGCCCCCTACTCTAACCTGCGGATCGCCCTCAAGTCTTACGCCCCAAAGAAGACCAGATTCAAACACTGCTGTTTTACCGCTTCCTTTGGGATATATAAATCCGGAATTCTGCTCATCCCGATCAATGTCGGTTATTCCATCATTTTTAATTACAGTAGAAACGTTATTAATATTTAGTAAAGCCCTGATTGGTGTCCCTTGAATTTTATTCAAGTTCTTAGAGCTTTTTCCCTTTTGATCACCTTCTGCTTTAATGCCCGGTGTACTTATAGATAACACAAGCAACAGCAACAGAAGGAAAGTAAATGCTTTTGAATTCATATTTTTTAAACTCCTAAAATATTTTTCCGTTTAAGAACTTATTAATACTCAAGACGTACGCCTAATTGGATTTGTCTTGGCGGTCCGTATAAATAAGGTTGAGTAGTGTATGCGGCTCCGGTTGTAGCAAGCTGCCACTGTTCATAATAATCAAGATTAATTGCTCTGTATAAAGCCGCGAAAGTAGGATCGGCAAGCGCTCTTTCCAGACCAACGCCCGGCGTTGTTAAATATCCGTCATCCGTTGCAGACCCGGTTCTTAAAAATACATTCTGAATGTTCTTTGTATCGAATACGTTAATTACATTTATATATATATTGGCACTCAGCCTATCATAAATATTGATAGTCTTGTCTATACGTAAATCAACTTGATAATTCCAGGGGGTAGAAGATGCATTCAAAGGTTCAATCGGTTGTCTGTCGCGGGCGTCTCCTTCGAGGTCCGCTCCCCCGATACCCGTTGTGTAAGGATGTCCGCTGTTAAAACTCAGCAGTGCTGATATTCCCAATTCCTCTAATATCGGACCACCGTCATCTTTCGAAAAGCGGTAATCCAAATTAATGTTGCCTCTAACTGAATTGTTGAATTCAAGTGGGGCGATATATTGCGGGGCAAACCGCGTAACACCATCTAAAGGTGCGCCTACTATGCCTCTGTTAGAATTCGGAAAAGACCCTGTCCCCTGGGCATCCTGGAATGAAATCGATCCATTCAACATAAATCTTGCTTGTCGCCTCATGTT
>MGZZ01000141.1:3960-4863 GCA_001802795.1 Ignavibacteria bacterium GWC2_36_12
CCTGGAATTGGTAACGCTCTGCTGCCTGTAAACAACCTGGTCCTGTATATCTTTATAATAACCGGTGATATCGAATGATGCGAAGTCACCAATCTGTTGTGTAAATCCAAGTTCGTATTGTGTGGTTCTTGTTGGTCTAACGTTAAAACCAACTGGCGCGGGTATAAAGAAACCTCCACCCAAATTATTTGCGGTAAGATACCAACCCTGGTAAATATCCCTCAGCCTTGTCTGTTGAACAAATTTTCCATACTGTGCATGAAATACTGTTTGATCGGTAACGGGGAAGGAAACACCTAAACGCGGGCTAAGAGAACTGAATGAGGGAACATCAATTAAACCTACAGGATTTCCATTTCCATCACCGAGTAGCGTTTTTTCATCCTTGTTAAATGTTTCTTCGGGTCTTTCGGGATTAATAAGCTGCTGGTTATCAACATCAATGTAATCATAACGCAAGCCCACATTAATGATAAGATCTCTATATTCAATTTTATCCTGAATATAACCACCGGCAAATACCGGTTTGTGAGGGGCGTTTGCACCGGTAATAGTGTTTGTTTCTCCATCATATTCTTTACCAAATAAATCATAGCCATAATTATTAACACCGCGACCAATGTAAACCAGGTTTTCACTTTGGGTACCTCTGTTTGCAAGCAGACCGGCAAGTGTAAATACTCCTTCATTTGCAAAACTATAATTTCTTATTGTATATAATTGAAGTTCTCCGCCAACTTTAATATTATGCGCTTTCCCGAGTATTGTGGATAGAGCAGCGTTAAAGTTGAAATTTTCATTTCTTGCCTTTCCATATCCTGCAACTACATCACCGGGGGAGCTAATTGCCCAGTCATATATTTGATATTCCCGTTGTCTTGTATACCGGGTGGAATTGGTGGG
>MGZZ01000141.1:4875-16689 GCA_001802795.1 Ignavibacteria bacterium GWC2_36_12
TATAATTCCTGCCCGGGCATTAGCAAGACTATCTCCATATCCTTTGTAATTATCTTTTAAATACGGATCGAATGTGTGGGTTTTACTGTATGAGTAACCTCCGCTTAATTCATAAAACGTAGCCGGATTAATTATATGCGTAACTTTTAAGCTAAGAGCTCCGTCGTTTCTATCTATTTGCTCCGTTCTATCAACATTCAGGATATTAGCAATATTACCCGCAACGCGAGCAGTACTGAATGGATTGAATGTCGTTGTACTGGTGTACGTTCCAACCAATCTGAAAATTATGGGGTTGAAATCCAACGTAAGGGTACCCGTCCCGGTAAACTGGTCTAATGAGTTTTTATATAATGCCCCTGCCGGGTAATAGAAATCAACAGTATCCCCAGTAGTGGGGTCACCAATTTTGCCTAGATTAATTCCGGGGTATGGTTGTGGATTCTGATCTGCCTGGTAGGTATAATTAACTAATCCGAATAACTTAAATCGATTGTCGATAATTGGGCCTCTGATTGTCCCGATGATTTCGGAATAACCATACCAGCGAGCTCCTAATCTTTCCTTTCCATCAAATCTTTCGTTTCTGCTTTTAAATGTAATATTATCAGTTATATATTCTACGCTTGCTTTATAATCCGGTGTACCGGATTTAATTTGAGTATAAATTATACCGGCGTTGGCACCGCCATATTCGGCAGTATACCCACCCGCCTGTACCTGGATCTCTTCTACGGCATCCTGGCTAATAGTTACTTTGCGACCTCCTACTAAAGGATTAGTAATATTAGCCCCTTCCAGGTAATAGCCAACTTCATCCTGCCTTCCGCCTCTAACATAGACAGTTTTATCCTGAACGTTTACACCGGGTGTAATAGCAAGAATATTGTTTACACCTCTGATCGGCAAAGCATCAATCTGGTCGCTTGTTGTAATCCTGTTGGCATTAGTGCTGCTTTTATTTACCAGGGGTTTTTCGGCAATAACCTCAACTTCCCCAACCTCAATGCCCTCCAGGGGCAATTGGAAGTTAAGTTCCGTTGTTAAGTCCGCATTAACACGAACATTAGATACGGTAATTGTTTGATAACCAATGTAAGATGCACGGACTTCGTAAACGCCGGCTTCTAAATTCGAAATGAGATACTCCCCATTAACGTCTGTTGCAGCTCCGAATGAAGTGCTTACAACCAAAACGTTGGCGCCAATGAGTGGTTCGCCGGTTGTGAGATCGGTAACATTACCTTTAATTTTCCCTACCGTGCTTGCCAAGGCAAGTGAAGGCAATAGCAGCAGGAAAAATATGACAGTAAACAGTCTGTTCATATCTCTCTCTCCTTAATATTATTTAGTGATTACTTCTATCGCCCGCGAAAAAATAATTAAAGCCTATTCTATTAGGCGAAAATTGGGTTGGTCAAATGTGTGCTGGTCTATTATGCAGTGTAAAAATATTTTATAAGCAGCCTTGTTTGTTAAATTTTGCCTTAATTATTTATTTTGGTGGTGAAGGTCAAGAAAAAATACCATAAAGTCAATACAGTTTTTTATTTCTTTTTTATAAAAAAATAAACGGGAATAATCTTTTATAATTTAATTATATATTAGCATCGTATAATAAATAATCGTTTCCCGTAAAACGAACCCGATGCAAAAACATGACAATTGAAACAAAATATTTTACTCCCCTGGAAGCCTGCAACACATTACCGCTGGTAAAAAAAATAGTAAAAGATATTCTCGATACATCAAGGGAAATGAAATTACTTGCCGATGACTTTGGTGTTAAAGATATTAATAATAACCCCCGGCTAAGGAAAATGGCTGATGAAATTAATGGTTTTATTTCCGAGCTTGAAGAGATAGGATGCTTTTATAAAGATTGGAATTTTACAATAGGACTTGTAGATTTTCCTGCAGTTATTGATAACAGGGAAGTAATGCTCTGCTGGAAAAGCGACGAAGACGATATAAAATTTTATCATGATATCGATTCCGGTTACTCCGGAAGAAAACCGATACCTGAAGAATATCTTAATTCTTAGCTAAAAAAATGCCTACTGAAACTCAAAAAAGATGTGCCTGGTCAAATAACGATAAGCTATATATAAAATATCATGATAAAGAATGGGGCGTGCCGGTTCACAATGATAGAAAACTGTTTGAGTTTTTAATTCTCGAAGGATTCCAGGCGGGATTAAGCTGGTTTACCATTTTGAAGAAAAGAGAGAATTTCAGAAAGGCTTTTGATAATTTTGATTTTAACAAAATCGCAAAATACGATAAGAAAAAAATCAACGTTCTATTAAAAGACGCGGGCATTATTCGCAACAGGCTTAAAATAGAAGCTGCTGTTACTAATGCAAAAGCTTTCATAGAAACGAGAAAAGAATTCGGCACTTTTGATAAATATATCTGGTCTTTTACAGATGGGAAACCAATTCAAAATAAATTTGAATCATTAAAAAAAATACCTGCTAAAACCAAACTCTCCGATAAAATAAGCGACGATCTAAAAAAACGGGGATTCAAATTTGTCGGTTCTACAATTGTCTATGCACATATGCAGGCAACCGGCATGGTGAACGACCACGCAGTTGACTGCTTCAGACACAAAGAAGTTCAGGAATTATAACTATATTAGTTTCAAACTAATAAAACAGGGTGGCTGGGATGAAAACTATTTTGATATTTTTAATCCTTTTTATAACACAATCGAATTTATTCTCGCAAACCGAAAACTCAGCATTCATTGACATTATGAAAACCGAGTTCGAGGCTTTTCAGAAAAAAGATCCTACGGTTTGGACGAAATACGCAGACAAGGATGCTGTCTTTACGGGTTTAGACAACAACTTTAAAACGAAAAACCAGATAATGGAAGAAATGAAGAATGCATCGGATATTTTTAATTCGGGAAAAGAAACTTATGATAATGTAATTACGAAAATATTCGGCGATACGGCAATATTATCCTGTCTTACAACTTTTACTTTTACATCCTCCGATGGAAACAGGAAGAGTTTAAAATTTAAATTTACACGTGTTCATATAAAAGTTGGAACGGTATGGAAACTCGTCTATCACAGTGCAATCCCAATATAGGATATTATCCGGCATCTGGAATCTGGTATCCCGTATCAGTCATCAAGATTAAGCAAGATTCTCCCTGTAATTTTTCCTTTTAGGATGAGATCAATTTTTCCATTCAGTTCTTCGAGAGAACATTCCGTCGTTAATTCATTAAGAAGATTAATCTTCCATTCTCCGGCAAGCTTTTGCCAGATAATTTTTCTCAACTCCATCGGGGTTTCGGCAGAATTAATTCCGAGCAGGTTTACTCCGCGTAATATGAAGGGGTAAACCGTAATGTTAAATTCGGGCGAAAGAACGTTTCCGCAGGAAGCCACCGAACACCCAAAATCGAGACTTCTGAAAACTGTCGAGAGAATATTTCCGCCGACAGTATCGACAGCGCCTTTCCACCTTCTGTTCAAAAGAGGTTTGCCTGTTTTATCATCCAGTTCATTGCTGTTTATAATTAATTTTGCCCCAAGATTCTTCAAATAATCTTCTTTTTCTTTTTTTCTTGTTGATGCGGTAATATTGTATCCAAGCTTGGATAATAAAGTCACCGCAAGTGAGCCGACTCCGCCGGATGCACCCGTTACAACAATATTCCCATTTTTATCAAGACCAGCTTGTTCCAGTTTGCAGACCGAAAGTCCCGCTGTAAACCCTGCTGTACCAAGCATCATACTTTCTTTAAGAGAGAGTCCTTTCGGAAGCTTAACAATCCACTCCACGGGAACTCTTATATATTCTGCAAACCCGCCGAAAGTGTTCATTCCAAGATCGTATCCTGTTACAACAACTTCATCTCCTTCTTTAAAAAGATTACCTGGCGACTTTTCAACCATTCCTGCCGCATCGATGCCGGGAGTGTGCGGATATTTTCTTGTTACACCTTTATTGCCGGTTGCGGATAAAGCATCTTTATAATTTAAAGATGAATACTTAACTTTTATTAATACATCGCCTGCCGGCAGGTCGTTTAAAGACTTGGTGGAAATCTCTCTTGTAAATTTCCCGTTTTTCTCATTAACAATTAAAGCTTTGAATTTCATATTATTCAATTATTCTTTTAAGCCGTTGAAACGGATAGCTTTTTGTTCTTTCTAAATCATCTAACTAAATTCAGATGTTACCCTTTTTCTTATTTTCCTTTAAAAATTTTTACTTTTTTCTAAGGTTAACACCTGGCTTTATCCAGGTGGGCAAAAGATTAAACATAATTAAGAACTTTTTCAACAGTTTCTTAAAAATATTATTAATTTAACAACTACTAAATATGAACTTCACAGATAATATCGTCCTCGAAAACAATTTGGTTCTTCTTAGACCTTTAACGTCCGAAGATGAAGCAGGTTTAAGCAAAATTTCATTCGACCCTGATATCTGGAGTTTTTTTGTAACACGTGCTTCGGATCCAGATGAACTGAAAGAATTTATAAACATTGCCCTCGAAGATAGAAAAAGGAACTTTCGTTATCCCTTCACGATAATTGATAAGCCATCCGGTGAAATTGCCGGCAGCACAAGCTATGGAAATATTTCCGTAAAAGATAAAAGACTTGAAGTCGGATGGACGTGGTTGGGAAAAGAATTCCAGGGAACAGGAATAAATAAAGAGTGTAAATTCCTTCTTTTGCAATATGCATTCGAACATCTTAAGTTTGAAAGAGTAGAATTTAAAACTGACGTTCTTAATAAAGCTTCAAGAAGAGCATTAGAAAAAATAGGCGCAAAAGAGGAAGGAATATTAAGAAGCCATACTTTGTTGCACGATGGAAGAAGGCGCGACACAATTTATTACAGCATATTAGCAAATGAATGGGGTGAATAAAAATGTCATTCCGCACTTGATGCGGAATCTATTGGTTTTAAAAAGAGATGCCGGATCAAGTCCGGCATGACAAGAAAGAAAAAATAAATGAGTAACTCAAAACGCCCCTCCTGGGATGAATACTTTTTAAAGCTTGCAATGCTCGCATCGGAAAGAGCAACATGCCCGAGAATGCACTGCGGTTGTGTGCTTGTTAAAGACAGGTTTGTACTTGCAACAGGGTACAACGGCTCTCTACCCGGTCAGCCGCACTGCGAAGATGTCGGTTGCCAGGTTGTCGATAATCATTGTGTAAGAACAAACCACGCAGAGATAAATGCACTCGTACAGGCTGCAGTACATGGAGTAAACATAAGCGGCTCTACTGTATACGTTACAAATATGCCGTGCACGACCTGTGCAAAAGCACTAATTGCTGCAAGAATAAAAAGAGTTGTTATCTTTTCTGATTTTCACGATACGCTTGCAACAGATTTCTTCCATAAAGCCGGTGTTGAATTAGTTAAGCTCGATATACCTGACAGGGAAATTAATTACCATATCGAGAAATACTCTTCCGCAAAGAAAACGGATAAATCAAAATAGGGGAAAATGTCCGGCAAACTATGTCCCAAAATTATTCTCGAAGGAACGAGGCTTACTTTTAAGACCGACATTGCTTTTGCTTTAAATGAGCACCTGGAAATTGTTGGTCCAAGAAAATACAGATATCACTCTCCGGTAATTTCCAGTGAGTGGTGTGCATTTACAAATTTTCCATGGGGAAGAGGTTTAATAAACTTTGAACCGCAGGAAGAGCCGCTTGCATTGGAAACTTATGCCACCTGGATGCGTTTGTTCGAACTGCAAAGATATTACTCCTGGATAATCGACCGCTTTCATATTTCAACAAAAGCTTACCAGCAAAAGTACAGGAATAAAGAATACAACTTTCGCTGGCTCGAAGAAAGATTAAATGCACTCGGTTTTCATCTTGTTTTCTGCACGAGAACCCCGGAATCTTTTCTATCTGCAAGAGAAGAAAGATTAAGGGTCTCCGGCAATCCAAAGCAATACGATGACATAAACATTTTTATAGAAGAGCAGGAATTGATGAGAAAGCTTATCAGTCAATCCATACTTCCTGTTCTGGAAGTGGATGTTTCAGATAACAACGTTGGAAATGCTGCAAATAAAATTGCCGGGTGGATGAAAGAAACCGGCGGGCTCTATGCAAAATAGCTATTGACTTAGCTACATTTTTAATATAAGTTTTGTCAAAGGTTTCCCATTTAAGCTTTTTTTCACAATTCTATTTTAGTTTTTTAACATAAAAGAAGGAGTGTGCTATGAGAAATTTTCTTTTCCTTTCGTTTCCACTTTTTTTACTTTCCATTCTTTTAATTTCCTGTCAGCAGCAGAATATGACCGCAGATAATTCCGCTGCAAACAAAGCTACTATGCTGAAAATCTTCGAGGCTTTTAACACTGGTAATACGGATTCGCTGGGTAATTATGTTGCAGAAGATGCAATAGATCATGCTTTAGATACGATGATTACAAAAAAACAAGGTCTTGCCGCATTAAAAGAGCTGATAGCAGCATACCGTTCATCCTTCCCTGATCTTAAAATTAATGCGAAAATAATGGCGGTTGCCGGAGATACGTTACTAACATATTATACTTTTACGGGAACAAACTCCGGTATGATGATGGGAATGCCGCCGACTAATAAATCGGTAAGTGTTAATGGTGTCGATATTGTGGTTTTTAAAGACGGAAAAGCTGTAGAACACTGGGAAGTCTCGGACAACCTGGGAATGATGAAACAGCTTGGAATGATGCCCGGAATGTAAAAAGAAGATTTTTACAGAGCCGTTTCAAGTAAGAACGGCTCTGGGGTTTTAAGCATTTATATAATCAAGTTCCTCAATATCTAAATTATCTTTAATAGCATCATAAATCGTATCATACCAAGAAATTCTGTTTACAATTGGATCGATAATTTTTTCAATTTCAGCAGCGTTTAATTTCCTAACAAAGTTTTCTTCTGCAACGGTTTGAATATCTTCAATATTTAGTGAATATATTATTCTACTCTCATCTATATTTTTCTTTTTCATCTTACTCCTTTTTCTATTTATAAAATATATTTTCTCTATGCCAACACAGTGAGTTTTTATGGGGACAAATTTCTTTTTCTTTTGGCAAGAAGATTTTTGATTCCTCCTTAATAAAGCTTTCCAGGAAATGCGATTCGCCAAATTTTCCTGCGCCAATCGGAAGAAAATTTATTTTCGACGATATTCTAACTGAATAATCATCCAATAAAGTGAACCAACCAACATCAAATGCCCAATGATGTAAACGACATAGTGCCAATCCATTCCACATATCATCTTTCCCTCTTAATCTATGGGGAACAATATGAACAGCTTCCACTTCCCAGGTTTTTGCATCGGGAGAGTTAATTTTCATACCACAAAATGCACATTTATAATCATATGCTTCAACTATTGCAAATCGAAAACCTCTTTTTCTAATTTTAGATTCTATGGTTATCAGTTGGGTTTTCTTTTCCTCATCGAATGGATTATAGACTCTCGGTCTCGAAATTGTCTTTAGCTTCTTAACAACTTTTTGAACTTCGTATGATTTAATAGGAAGAAAATCTTTTTCCGTTTTAGGAATCTTCAGGTGTTTTAACGCCACATCAAAACCTTTTTCGGTTAACATCCACTCCTTATTATTAGTTAGCCGAAAGGTAACTGTGGGGCGGGTTACCAAATTCTGATTTGCTAAAGAATCTGCTGCTCTAAATAGCAACCGATGCCACAGATAGGATTTTTTAACTCTGTTCTCTTTTCTATATACGGTTTCTAAATAGGCTTCTCTCTGTTTTTCATTCAAACTAAAGCTACTTGCAATTTCATCAACTATTTCCTCCCCAGAACCAAACTCTTTGATTATTCCGCTATGGTTGTATAGTGATATTATTAATGCCTTCTCAACTTCCTTACGAATTGGCATTTTATAAAGTTTAAGTAGTTCGCTTTCATAGCTCATGGATATGTAACCCTTTATGAAGACTAATAATAGTAATTCCCACGCCTTAATTTAAAACAAATTTTATCTATTCCGAAGGAATAGCTATGCCATAAGTAACAGATATTTGATATTCCTTCAAAATAGCTTACATTTTCCTTCTGCCATTTGCCATCTTCCATCTTACCTGCCTTGCCGGCAGGCAGGCATTTTCCATCAAAAAAACTTCTTGCCTTTTCAGATTTAAGTTCTTACGTTTGCGGGCGATTCCTGCCTGCAAGGCAGGCATGCCTCCCAATCCGGAGTTAGTCCGAAGGACTCCGTTGGAGTATTCAATAACTAATTGGAGTTGCTATGAACACCAAAAGGCTCCTGATCACTGCTCTCGTAGTTTTTGTTCTCTTAGAGGTAATGAGTTACCTGATTCACGGGGTGATACTCGCTTCAACTTACCAGATGGACGAGGTAAAAGTTGCTTTCAGACCTGAAGAAGAAATGATGGGTAAAATGTGGATTGTTTATGTTACAGACATTATCTGGTCTTTCTTCTTTGCCTTTTTCTTTGCAAAGGGATATGAGGGCAAAGGAATTATGGAGGGATTGAGATTCGGTTTCTATATCGGGTTGTTCTGGTCGCTGGTATCGGCTTATCAAAGCTATGCATTTATACCAATGCCTTATTCTCTTTCTTTCCAGTGGTTCATTTATGGGATGATCCAGGCACTTATACTTGGCATCGTTGCCTCGCTGGTTTATAAACCGGCTAAGCAGCTTGCTGCCGCTTAAATTATTCTTTGTAAGACTCTTCGTAGGGATCACTTTGAAAGTGATCCCTACATTACCCCGAAAAACTAAACGGTAATTACACCACAACAGAGTTATAGAATAGTTCTTATATAATTCCTAAATTGAATTAATAATAATCCGGCATTCTGTAATGAGCTTAAAGAAATACGAAGAAAAGCGTAACTTCAGGAAAACATCCGAGCCAAAAGGAAAAACCCAAAAAGTAAAAGCAGATCTTATCTTCGTGGTACAAAAGCATGATGCAACAAATCTTCATTACGATTTCAGGCTCGAGCTCGATGGTATTTTAAAAAGCTGGGCTGTTCCGAAAGGTCCCTCGCTTAATCCGAATGAAAAGCGGCTTGCCGTAATGGTAGAAGATCATCCTTTTGATTATAAAGACTTCGAGGGAGTTATTCCAAAAGGAAATTATGGTGCGGGAGAAGTTGTGGTTTGGGATAACGGCACGTATCATTCTATTGAAACTGACGATAGAGCCAAAAGTATTCCTTTGCTTAAAAATGGATTGGAAAAAGGCGACCTGAAAATTACTCTTCACGGCAAAAAGCTTAAAGGAAGTTTTGCCTTAGTTAATATGAAGAAACCGAAACAGAATGCCTGGCTTCTCATTAAGAAAAAAGATGAATATGCAACAGACAAAGATATTTTGCTGAATGATAAATCTGTTCTATCCGGGAAAGGAATTGACGAGATAGAATCCCCGGTAAAAAAAAAGTCCTGATCGATAAGGCGCTCCAAAAAGAGCTTACCAAATTACCCCGCCGGAATATGCCTTTAAATTTAAAGCCGATGCTTGCGGAACTATCGGGTAATGTTTTCTCCGATGACCGCTGGATTTTCGAAATTAAATGGGACGGGTACCGCGCCGTAGCAGAAGTTAAAGACGGGAAAGTAAATCTTCATTCCCGCAATAATATTTCTTTTAATGAAAAATACTTCTCAATAGTTGAAACGCTCAAGCTTTTTGATATGGACATAATTCTTGACGGGGAAGTTGTTGTCGTCGATGATTTCGGTAAAGCGAGCTTCCAGCTTTTGCAGACTTACGGAAAATCGGGCAAGGGGAAACTTGCTTACTATGTCTTTGATATCCTTTACCTGGACGGATACGATCTTACCAATCTTTCATTAATAAAAAGAAAAGAAATTCTTAAGAAGATTATTCCTGGAGACCTGGTGAATATAAAATACAGCGACCACATCGTTCGGGATGGCGAATCATTTTTTAAAGTTGCAGAACAAAGAGGACTTGAAGGCATTCTTGCGAAACGGGCAGACAGTAAATACCTGCCTGGCAAAAGAAGCAAAGATTGGCTGAAGCTTAAAACAAAGAAGCGCCAAGAAGCGATTATCTGCGGTTTTACAGAACCAAAAGGAAGCAGGAATAAATTCGGTTCGCTTGTCCTTGGTGTTTATGATGAGGGAGACCTTGTTTATATCGGTCAGGCAGGAACCGGATTTACCGATAATGATTTGAAAGACATTTACTCATTGCTTAAACCACTGATAACTGATAATCCATCATTTAAAAAGAAAATTGAAACAAATGCCCCTGTAACCTGGGTAACACCAAAATATATCTGCGATGTTGAATTTTCTGAGTGGACTGAAGACGGATTAATGCGTCAGCCTGCTTTTATTGGGTTAAGAGAAGATAAAAATATCGAGGATGTTATTAAGGAAGATTCGGGAGAAGACGAATCAAATGATGATGTAATTATGAATAAGAATAGCCTGGATAAAGAAACTAAGATTGATGGGAAAAAATTAAAGCTTACCAATCTTAAAAAAGTTTACTTTCCCGGTGAGGGTTATGCCAAAGGTGACGTTATCGAATATTACAGGAGCGTTGCAAAGTATATTCTTCCTTACCTGAAGGGAAGACCCGAATCGCTTAACCGCCACCCGAATGGAATTGATGGAGAAAGCTTTTACCAGAAAGACATAAAAGACCTGCCTCCCGACTGGGTAAAAACTGAAATGATTTATTCCGAGCATAATGAGAAAGAGATTAATTACCTCGTTTGTAATGATGAAGCAACTCTTATTTATTTAGCAAACCTTGGCTGCATAGAAATCAATCCATGGTTTTCGCGGGTAGAAAATCTCGATAATCCCGATTATCTCGTTATTGACCTCGATCCGGAAGACATCTCATTTGATAAAGTTGTTGAATCGGCATTAGCAGTAAAGGAAATACTCGATGTGGCGGGTGCAAAAAGCTACTGCAAAACTTCAGGCGCAACCGGGCTGCACATTTACGTGCCTCTTAATGCACAATATGATTACGAGGTTGCAAGAAATTTTGCATATATAATTGCTCAGTTTGCGTATAAGAAAGTACCCGGTTTTACAAGTCTTAAGAGAAGCCCATCTAAACGCCAGAAAAAGGTTTATCTCGATTATTTACAGAACAGACCCGGTCAAACTCTTGCAGCCCCTTACAGCATAAGACCAAGACCCGGAGCCCCGGTTGCAACTCCTCTTAAATGGGAAGAGGTAAAAATCGGTTTGGATCCCAATCGTTTTACAATTAAAAATACTTTGGAAAGACTGAAAGAAAACGGGGACATCTTTAAAAATGTTCTGGGCAAAGGTATTGATATAGCAAAGTGCATAAGCAAGCTTGAAGCTTTCGCAAAAAAGAAAATGTAAATTGGGGTTGAATCAATAAATTCTAAATTTGTTAGTAAGAGCATGCCTGCGGGCGGGACAGGCATGCTAAAAGTTTTTTTTCTACTTTGTTTTCCCTTTCAAATACTTATCAAGAAAAACTACAATATCGCCGTAGCCTTTTATTTCATTCTCCTTCTTTACAAAACCATGTCCCTCATCCGGAAATACAACATATTCTACAGGAACATTATTCTTTTTCATAGCATCGACAATTTCGTCCGACTCTACTTTCAATACACGCGGATCGTTTGCACCCTGCAGAACCATAACGGGGTTTTTAATTTTGCCGGCATGAAAAAGAGGGGAAATATTAAAGAGACGAACTGAATCGGAAGAGAATGGATCGCCGAGTTCTTTATATAATGCTTCCCTGATAGATTCCCAGTAAGGCGGAATGGATT
>MGZZ01000141.1:16758-17310 GCA_001802795.1 Ignavibacteria bacterium GWC2_36_12
TCATTGCAGCCATAGTCATAAATCCGCCGTAAGAACCTCCGAGAATTCCAATCCTGGAGGTATCAATATAATCCAGCGACTGAAGATATTTTTTACCAAAGATACAATCCTTTAAATCTTTTTCACCATGATTCAAATCGTCCATTTTATAAAATGTCTTGCCATAGCCGCTGCTTCCCCTATTATTAACAGCAAGAATAGCATAACCATGGTTTACAAGAAATTGTATCAGTGCAAAATAACCTACTCTCGTTTGCCCACCGGGACCGCCGTGCACCCAGATTAAACCGGGTACTTTATTGTCGGCTGATGCATTTAATGGCTTATAATAAATGGCGGGAATTTCAAGTCCATCGAATGATTTGAACCTGACTACTTCTGCTGAAACAAGATCATCCGGATTGATACTGGGATTAAGCGTGTTTGTAAGTTTTTTTAATTCTTTAGTTTCGAAATCATAAACATAAATATTGCTTGTTGCTTTCGATGTGCCGACGGTTAATCTCATAAATTTTTCTTTTGGAGAGATAGAAACTGCCGCTATATCTCCAT
>MGZZ01000142.1 GCA_001802795.1 Ignavibacteria bacterium GWC2_36_12
CCTTTGTTGAGTAGCAACATAATTTGCTTCCAGAAGCATTCTGAAAAATCGCTCCATTTTTGGGCAGTTGTCAAGAAGCGTCTCTCTTGCCGATCTATTGAGAAGAAGAACTTCTGAATCCTGTAATGCATCTATATTGTAGCTTGCCGGCAAGCCGGAGAGAAAGCTATTTAAATCAGAAACCCACCAGTCTTCAATTGCAAACTGGATAATATGTTCAGCTCCTTTATTATCTATTTTATATTCGCGCAAGCAACCTGAATTTACGAAACAGATATATTTACAAACATCACCTTCATTTAATAGAAACCGGTGTTTTCTGATTGTCTTTGGAGTGAAGAATTCGGTGCAGATATTAAACTCTTCATCGGTTAATTGCACCTTTCTGTTAATATGTTTTCGTAGTAGATCGAACATTTCACCCGCCTCCAGGTTCAGCATAACAAAAAATTACTTAAGAAGAATCATCTTCTTTGTTTCTGTAAAACTATCTGTTTGCAGCTTATAGAAATAAATTCCGCTTGGCAGGTTTGCTGCATTCCATTCATACTCATAACTCCCTTTTTCAAATTCCTCATTCAGCAATGTTTCAATTTCTTCACCCAGCGAGTTAAATATCTTTAATGAGATAAATAATCTTTCGGGCAAAGAAAAATTAATTTTTGTAGATGGATTAAATGGATTTGGATAATTTTGTCCAAGTTTATATTCAGTAAGAACTCCATTAATATTCGATTTCACATTTGTAACGTAGGAGTAAAAATAATTTAATGACTGAATGATCCGGCGAAGAGGACTTAATTTAAAAAGAATTTATAATAATTTTTTTAAAATGTCCACCTCAATGAATCAAATTACCTTTTCTAATAAGTGAACTCTCAGCATCTTTTCTATATTTCCAAAATTGGAAATGCTATCCCGAAGTTTCAAACCCCTATTTCCAAAGTTGGAAATGAAATTTTTCGAATTTTGAGGTTTTTAAATAAAAAGGCGGGTCAGCGACTCGGCCAACGTTATTCCTGAAGATTCCGGCTCAAAGGCCGGAATGACAAAGTAGTTATTCTACAGCAATTTCAGCTTTGTGAAATGTAAGCTTTCCAGAATGACCAACACTTACTTTTATTGTATCGCCGTCATTAAAGTTGCCCATCAGCAGTTCCTGCGATAATGGATTTGTGAGATACTTTTGTATTGTGCGTTTCAACGGTCTTGCACCATAAGTAACATCGTATCCAAGCTTTGCAAGCCAGTCTTTTGCTTCATCATCGACATCGAGAATAATCTCTTTATCTTTAAGAAGCTTTTGTACCTGCCGTACCTGTATCTCAACAATTTTTCTTATTTCATTTTTTGTTAACGGCTTAAAGAGTACATTTTCATCAACCCTGTTTAAGAACTCGGGACGGATTGTTTTTCTTAAAAGATCAGTCAGCCTGTATCTCAAATCTCCCATAATGTTTTCAACCTGGCTTTCATCAAGATCCTGGAGCTTCTCCTGTATTAAATGAGAGCCAAGATTTGATGTCATTATAATTATCGTGTTCTTAAAGTTTACAGTTCGTCCCTGGTTGTCAGTCAAACGCCCGTCATCAAGAACCTGCAGCAAAACATTAAACACATCGGAATGTGCTTTCTCAATTTCATCAAGCAGAACAACAGAGTAAGGTCTTCTGCGGACAGCTTCAGTTAATTGTCCTCCCTCTTCATATCCAATATATCCCGGAGGTGCGCCTATTAATCTTGAGACTGAGAATTTTTCCATATACTCGGACATATCAATTCTAACCATTGCATGCTCATCATCAAAAAGATATTCTGCAAGAGCACGGGCGAGTTCTGTTTTACCAACTCCAGTTGTTCCTAAGAAAATGAAAGAACCAATCGGGCGGTTAACATCCTGCAAACCTGTACGCGATCTTCTGATTGCATTTGCAACTGCAGATACAGCTTCATCCTGTCCGATGATCCTGTTGTGCAATTCTTCTTCAAGCCTGAGCAGTTTTGTTCTTTCACCTTCAAGCATTCTGCTTACAGGAATTCCTGTCCACTTGGAAACAACTTCGGCAATATCTTCAGCATCAACTTCTTCCTTAAGCATCTTTTGAGACTTCTGAATTTCAGCAAGCTGTTTTGTTTCATCTTTTAATTGTTTTTCAAGCGAAGCAATTTTTCCGTAACGAATCTCAGCAACTTTGCCGAGATCCCCTTCACGTTCATATTTTTCCGCAAGTGTTTTAGAGTTTTCAATTTCACTCTTCATCGAACGGATCTTTTGAATCTTTTCTTTTTCAAGATTCCAGTGCATTCTTAATTTATTTCCTTCTTCAGAAAGCTCACTTAATTCCTGCTTTATGTCTTCCAATCTTTTTTGAGATGCGTCATCCTTTTCACGCTTCAAAGCTTCACGCTCAATTTCAAGCTGTTTAATTTTTCTTTCAATTGAATCAAGCTCCTCAGGCATAGAATCAATTTCAATTCTTAGCTTGGAAGCGGATTCATCAATCAAATCAATCGCTTTATCAGGAAGAAATCTGTCTGTTATATAACGGTGAGATAATTGTGCGGCGGCTACAATAGCGCTGTCAAGAATTCTCACACCATGATGAACTTCGTATCGTTCGCTCAATCCTCGTAAGATAGAAATTGTATCTTCAACAGATGGTTCCGAAACAAGAACCGGCTGGAATCTTCTTTCGAGTGCAGCATCTTTTTCGATATGCTTTTTAAATTCATCAAGAGTAGTTGCACCAATTGCGTGAAGCTCTCCTCTTGCGAGAGCAGGTTTCAAAATATTTGCTGCATCCATAGAACCGGAAACAGCACCGGCACCAACAAGTGTATGAAGCTCATCAATGAAAAGAATAATTTCTCCGTTTGATTCCTGAACTTCTTTTATTACAGCTTTAAGACGTTCTTCAAATTGTCCTCGGAATTGAGTTCCCGCAACAAGTGCCCCCATATCAAGAGCAACAATTCTTTTGGATTTTAAATTTTCAGGAATATCGCCGGAAATTATGCGATGAGCAATACCTTCCGCGATTGCAGTTTTACCAACACCGGGCTCGCCTATTAACACGGGGTTGTTTTTAGTTCGTCTTGAAAGAACCTGCAAAACTCTTCGTATCTCCTCATCTCTTCCGATTACAGGATCGAGTTTTCCTGAACGTGCGAGTTCATTTAAATCTCTTCCATATTTTTGTAAAGATTGATATGTGTCTTCAGGATTTTGTGAAGTAACTCTTTGAGTACCTCTTACATCTTTCAAAGCAGTTAAAACTTCATCGTGCGAAATGCCGTTGTCTTTTAAAAGCTGCCCTGCTTTCCCATTATCTTTTGTTAAAGCTAAAAGCAGATGCTCTGTAGAAATAAATTCATCTTTAAGATTTTTTGCTTCCGCTGAAGCAGCATCAAAAAGTTTAGCCATATTATTAGATATTTGCTGACTACCAAATCCGGCACCACTTACTTTTGGTAAAGCCTCAAGCAATGCATTTACTTTAAATTTGATTTGATTAATATTGCCGCCGGCTTTTTGCATAATTGTGTCGGCAATATTTCCCTGTTCCTGAATCAAAGCAGCAAGAAGATGTTCCGGTTCTAAAACCTGGTTACTGTAATTTTGTGCAATCTCAATCGCCGTCTGAACAACCTCCTGAGCTTTCACTGTTAGTTTATTAAAATTGAATGCCATTATTTAAATACCTCCAGGGTTTTTGGGAATCTGAATACAGATTCTTCAATCAAGTTCCCTCTATCTTTACAGTTAAACTTATTCATTTCCATTCTTAGTTTCTTTGGAATAATAATATTTTTTTACCACCAAGAATAGCGGTATAAAAATCAACATTTAAATTATAATAAAAACAAAAGCGTAACGAAATTAAAAGTCATTTCATGACGAATTTTAATTACTTTAAGTTTGAATTATTGAATCTCAATTTCTTTTTAAATCAATCTAAAGATCTATTTTTAATATATTATTTAAATAGCCCACTTTTAATTGGAGTATTCATTTCTCTTCATCAACAGTTTGCTTTTTGCATGTGAAATGCCAAGCAAGAGAAAATCCTATAATACATTAAATAATAAGAGGATACGAGATAAACCGGATCCAATTTAGTTTGTCACAATGGCACTACAATTAGTTAGTAGTAGCAGATATTGAAATTAAATGTCATTATAGATGCCATTTCTTCATATATAAAAACAATACGCTTTCAATATCTCCCTCTGCAATCAAGATTGAAGTAATGAATTGTTAAACGATTTTAATTTTGTTAATTTTAAGAACATTCATCCCAAATTTTTATGCAGAACAATATTAATGAAGATACAATTGTTGCAATTGCAACGCCTTCAGGCACAGGCGCTATTTCTATTATAAGAATAAGTGGACCGGATTCAATAGAAGTTGTAAACTCTGTTTTTGATGGGAAAAAAAGCTTACAGGAAGTAGCATCTCATACAATTCATTACGGAAAAATAGCGGATATATTCAAAAAACCAATAGATGACGTGTTAGTCAGTATCTTTAGGACTCCCAATTCTTATACTGGCGAGGATTCAGTTGAGATCAGTACTCACGGAAGTCCACTTATTTCAAAGAAAATTATTGAAACTCTTGTTGAAAAGGGATTACGACTTGCTGAACCAGGAGAATTTACCAGGAGAGCCTATCTAAATAATAAGATAGATCTTACGCAAGCGGAAGCAGTTTTAGACATTATTAATTCCAGAACAGAAGCTTCCCTTCTCGGAGCCAGAAATCAACTAGATGGGATGTTGTCAGGAAAGATTAATGAACTGAGGAAAATGTTGCTGGATACGGCTTCTTTTGTTGAGCTGGAACTGGACTTTACGGAAGAAGACATCAAGTTAATAGAAAATACAGAAATAATTAGCAGGATAAAGAGTATTGTTGATGAAATAGACAAACTTCTTTCAACATACAGTTTTGGTAAAGTTCTAAAAGATGGAGTTAATGTTGCACTTGTTGGGAAACCCAATGTTGGCAAATCATCTCTATTGAACTATATTTTAAAAGAATCCCGTGCTATTGTTAGTCCTATCCCGGGTACGACAAGAGATGTTATTCGAGAAGAAGTTTCAATTGATGGAATCTTGTTTAGATTGTATGATACTGCCGGAATACGTTCTTCCAGAAATGAAATTGAGAAAGAAGGAGTGGTGCGGAGTAAAAATGCTCTAAAAGATGCCGATATTGTTGTTTTAATAGAAGATGTATTTCAGAATGGTTCTGATCAACTTTTAGATGAGATCTCCAGTTTGACAAAAGCTGAAAGGGTTCTAAAAGTTGTAAATAAAATTGATTTACAAATGAATTCGCTGAAATCCGCTGATGTTTTCATTTCTGCTCTTACTGGTGAGGGTATTGATTCTCTTTTCAGTAAGCTAAAAGAGAAAGTGTTTGGAAATTCAGTGTACACTGAAAAATCAGCTATAATTTCAAACCTAAGACATTATCAGTGTTTGAAAAGATCCAGGGAAAGTCTTATTAAAGCTCTAAAAGGTTCAGAAGAAAATTTGAGTGGTGAATATATAGCGTCCGATATCAGAAATGCGACTATTGCGATGAGTGAAATTATTGGTGAAGTTACTTCAGAAGATGTATTAAATAATATTTTTTCAAAATTTTGTATTGGTAAATAGTTTCACGTGAAAAGCCAGGGATGTAAAAGTGTACCTTTCCACGTGAAACCAGAAAATGCGATTATATGAAAAATTTTGATATAATTGTGGTTGGCGGAGGGCATGCGGGGATCGAAGCAGCTTCTGTCACGGCAAATATGGGATGCTCAGTGGGTTTAATTACTATGGATAAATATGCCATTGGTAGAATGTCCTGTAACCCCGCAATTGGAGGAACTGCCAAAGGACATATTGTCCGGGAAATAGATGCTATGGGGGGAGTTATGGGGAAAATTGCAGACCGAACCGGAATTCAGTTTAGAATGCTGAACAAATCTAAAGGTCCCGCTGTTTGGTCTCCGAGGTGTCAATCTGATCGTAAGTTATATTCCGAGGAAGCTTTAAGAGTAATAAGTACAAATGTTACAATTATTGAAGATTCAGTAATAGATATTTTAGTTGATAACAAAAAGGTTGTTGGCGTTAAAACAGTTTCTAGGGAAGAAATTGAATGTAAAGCCTTAATTCTTTCATCAGGCACTTTTTTAAACGGATTGATGCACACAGGATTAAATTCTAATAAAGGAGGTAGATTTGGAGAAAAACCTTCTATTGGGCTAACAGAAACACTAATAGTATTAGGATTTGAAACAGGACGTTTAAAGACCGGAACACCTCCACGGCTTGCTAAAAATTCTATTAATTTTGATATTCTTGAAGAACAACCTGGAGATTTAATTCCCCAGCCGTTTTCTCATTTTACAGATTTGAGCCACTTCCCTATTCTTCCACAATTAAGCTGTCATATTACTCACACAGATGAGGACGTACATAAAATTCTTGAAAAAGGATTTAACGAATCTCCAATGTTTACAGGGAGAATTAAAGCTGTAGGACCAAGGTATTGTCCTTCAATTGAAGATAAAATTGTAAGGTTTAAAGATAAAACTCAACACCATCTTTTTCTTGAGCCCGAAGGATTAGATAGTGATTTAATCTATCTTAATGGATTCTCTACCTCCCTGCCTGCAGAAATTCAACTTGAAGCAATTCATAAAATAAAAGGTCTTGAGAAAGCTGAAATGGTTCGTCCCGGTTATGCTGTTGAATATGATTTTTTTCCACCTCACCAGGTTGATTTAACTCTTGAAACAAAATTAGTTGAAGGACTGTACTTTGCTGGTCAGATAAATGGAACTTCGGGTTATGAAGAAGCGGCAGCTCAAGGCTTAATTGCGGGAATTAATGCATCTTCTAAGATTCAGGGGCGAAAAGAATTTGTTCTCAAAAGAAGCGAAGCCTATATCGGAGTTTTAATTGATGATCTTGTAACAAAATCAACGGAGGAACCTTATAGAATTTTTACCTCAAGAGCCGAACATAGACTATTGCTCAGGCAAGATAATGCCGACAGAAGATTAATGAAATATAGTTGTGAATTAGGATTGATCAAGGAAAATGATTTTGAAAAAGTTAATGAAAAGGAAAAACTAATCTCAGAATGCTTAAATCTTTTTGACTCACTAAAACTCCACGCGAGAGATGTTAATAAATATTTTGGGTCTAAAAAATTGCCTGTTATAGAATCTGCAGAAACAATTTCAAAACTATGCAAACGCCCGGGATTGTCTTTGAAGGAAATACTTAATCTTAACGGGACAACAAATATTGAAATTGTAAATCGACTTTTGAATGACGATAAATCTTTAGAACAGGTAGAGATCGAACTTAAATATGAAGGATATTTAAAACGTCAGCAGGAAACTGCAGGGAAACTTGAAAGATATGAAACGACGCCAATCCCTTTAAGTTTAAATTATTTTAATTTAAAGTCTTTATCCCATGAAGCAAGAGAAAAATTAAACAAAATGAAACCCCGATCAATAGGACAGGCTTCGCGTATCTCCGGCGTAACGCCTTCAGATATTTCTGTTTTATTGGTATATTTAAAGAACTAATTTAAGAAGGTTTTTATGGTAGACGTGCAGGAACAATATCTTAAAGAACTTCATACATTTTGCTGGGAAAACGGATTTAGTCCCGATTCAATGGAAGTAGAGCGTCTTGCTTATTTTGCCGAACTGGTTAGTGAAAAGAATGATTCTGTAAATCTTATTTCGCGAAGAGATATTGATGGAATAATCGAAAAGCATATTTTTATATCTGCCTACATTACCAAATACATTCCCGAAAAATGTAGTAATTTTCTCGATATAGGAACAGGGGGAGGATTTCCCGGAATCCCAATCTCTATCCTGAGACCCAATATGAAAGGGGTTCTTGTTGACTCAACTAAGAAGAAAGTTGATGCTGTCAGCGAGTTTATCGATAGATTAAAGTTGAGTAACTGTACAGTTGAAAATGATAGAGTGGAGAGTCCCGAGTTTATTGCGAGATACTCGGATTATTTTGATTTAATTGTGAGCCGCGCTACCGTTCCTCTGATAATTCTTTTCAGGTATGCGCTTCCGCTTATAAAAGAAAAAGCATTTCTCATGGCACTTAAAGGCGGTGATCTTGATGAAGAGTTTAAAAAAGCCGAGATGAAATACAAAGCTCATATTAAAAAGTCCACGATATTCGAACTTTACTATAAACCAAACAATGTACGAAATCAGAAGGGGAAAAAGCTTGTTCTTTTAGAGTTAACTAAATGAATTCTTCTGAAGACAAAAAGTCGATCTTTGAAGAATTAAACAAGCTCACCACAGAACAAAGAAATCCCAAATCAATGGGCATTGATTCCAGGTCAACAATGGAAATTCTAAAAATCATTAATGATGAAGATAAAACCGTTTCTACATCTGTTGAAAAGGAGTTAAAATATATTGAACAGGCAGTTGAGATTATTGTTAATGCCATTAAGAAAGGGGGCAGGCTTCTTTATTTTGGTGCCGGGACAAGCGGGCGTTTGGGAGTTGTTGATGCATCAGAATGTCCACCGACTTTTGGAACCCCTTTTGGTTTAATCGAGGGGTTTATTGCCGGAGGTAAGGAAGCTATGTTTCGGGCGCAGGAAGGCGTTGAAGATTATGAGGAGAATGGTGCGAAAGATGTAATAGCTGCTAATGTGACCAATAAGGATGTCGTTTGTGGAATTGCTGCCAGTAGAAGAACCCCCTATGTGATTGGTGCTGTAAAGAAAGCTAAAGAAATTGGGGCAAAAACAATTTATGTTACAACAAATCCGAGAGAAAATTTTGATATTAAGGAAGTTGATATTGCTATTTGTCCTTCTGTTGGACCAGAAGTTATAATGGGTTCAACTCGAATGAAAAGCGGAACCGCACAAAAACTTGTTTTGAATATGCTCACCACAACGACGATGATAAAACTTGGCAAAGTTTATGAAAATATGATGATTGATCTTCAAATGACAAATAAAAAACTTGTTGAAAGATCTAAAAATATTGTAATGACAATTACCGGTATATCTTATGAGGAAGCTGAAGATTATCTTAAGAAAGCAAATGGACATGTTAAAACAGCTTTGGTTATGATTAAAGCTGGAGTTGATTTGGAAGAAGCAAGAAAACGGTTAGAAAAAGCCGAAGGTTTTGTAAGAAAAGCAATTGAATTATAGTCTACGAAAATTCTGCGAAATCTGCGAGAAAAAGTTGCACGCAGATATTTGCTGATGAAAAAGAAAAAAATCTGAAAAATCTGAAAAAGATGAAAGATTACACCTGGAGTTATAAAAAGGAAGACGTACCACTTTCAGTTAAGATCGAGCACCTAATTAAATATGGTGATATTGATGAAATTAATAATGCCATTAGTGAATTTAGTTTTAATTATTGTAAAGAAATATGGATAGGGAAGGTTATACCAGATCAGAGATTTAACCGGTTGAATTACTTCCTGGCAAGATTTGTTTTCAATATCTCAACAGACAGAAAAGAAATTCTGGATTTCTTAAAACAACATCAAAGAAAAAGATTTGAAGGAATAGATTTCGAAAAATTATGGAACAATTATTTGGTTCAACATCATTTGTCTGAATTTCCCTGAAGTTTTTGATACTTTTTTACATTTTCCTTTATGGATGGTTCGTTGGGATACAAAATTTCAATTCTTTTCCAAATATCGAGCAACTTATCATTTTTTTCTTGTCTCTCGTAAATATCTATTAAAATTCTATATGGATTATAATATGATTGTATATCTGAAGGATCTTTTTCTAATTTTTCTAATGCAAGTATTTCGACCTCTCTGGAGAGTTTATTGCATTTTTCTATTGCACCTGCATTTAGATATAGATTGCTTGTTTCATAAAGCAAACCAAGCCCCATAGGTACAAGTTTATTAGGTATTTTATTTTCCATTTCATCAAGAATTTTAACAGCCAAATTGTTTTGCTCGTTATTAAGATAGTATAGAGTAAGTCTGAGAAATATATTGCGGTAGTTATTTAAGCTCAATTTAAATTCGTCTAAATACTTATAATGGTCGCTGTTCAACCAATTAAAAGTCAAAATACCTAATTTGCTTTTTAAAACTTTCTCATTAACAAATTCCTTATCTATCTCTCTTTTTTGTGGTATTAAATGATATGCTAAACCATCCATCCTCAAATAATCTTGAAGACCAATTTTGCTATCTTCCGAACAAGTGATAGCAAAGTAGATAGGCCTTTCCCAGTTATTTGCTTCAATAATTTCTTTAACTATTAAATCTTGAATTTGCAACCCTGTAAAGTCATCGGTACTTATTGTAGGATCCAAAGTCCAGGATACTATCCCTTTCTTAAGAACAGAAAAGTCTGTGAGATTATATTGTTGTCTCAGATCTGAGGATGCTTCGTATTGTTTTATTGTAAAAGGTACAGAAATCGAAGTCGTCTGTTTGTCCCATTGAATTGGGTATAGTTGATCGATTTGATCATCTGAAAATCCTATCCTGATAAAGTCACCACCAAAAAGATCATTATGCTTTAATTGCTTGATATACCATATAGTATTTAATAAACTGTAATTAATGATTGTAACGTCTTTTCTATAATTCTCAATCAGTTGTAAAAACCACACTGGGAAAGTATCATTATCACCGTTAGTAAAAAGAATAGCATTGGGGGCACAGGTTGTCAAAACGTTTTTATTGTATTCTAAAATCTCTGGATAAAAACCTCCTTGTTCTTGACCATACTTGAATGCCCATTTTGCAGAATCCAAATCGCCTCTGTAAGCATAAGTACAAGCCATTGTAGCCCAGATTGAAGTAATTTTCGAGAAGGATCCTTGTACATAAGTTTTGCCTTTATAGTACGGAGATATAGCTATTACTTTTTTGAAATGTTCGGTTGCTTTAAATGCAAAAAAAAGATTTGCGTAATTTAACGTAGAACCATCTGGGCAATGTAACTTATTATAAGCTTCGCCCAAGAAGTAATGAGCTTCTTGATTTTCTGGATCACTGGGAATAAATTTTTCCAGATACTCTGCAGCTTTCAGATATTGATTCTCATTAATGAGTCGTTCAGCTTCTTCCAGATTTTGTTGTGCATAGGACGTAAAGAAGGATAGGAAAACAATTAGAGCAATCGGTTTACAATTTTTCATTATACTAAATCTTCAAACATTAAGGTTTAATAATTAATTTCATAAATCTTTTTACTTCGGTGAATTATACTAATATTTACTTTTTACCAGACAGTGGCAGTACATTTATTCTTAAAGTATTTGACTTAGCAAGGTAATCCACTAATTCTATTCTGCTGGAAGGATCAGTGAAAAAATCATCCTTAAAACTATTGCCACTTTTCTTTTTCCGAAACTGAACTTGAAGATTGATTTCGATAGGTGTTACAGTTAATTCTCCAAACTGAGTTGGAAATAAAGCAACTTGCTTTAATATACCAACACGATATTTTTTGCCATCTATAACCTCAGCAGTGAAATCAGTATCTGCATTTAACTCTTCTGCCTTAAAACCATTGTATTGCGGAAACTTGTGGATGGACATTCCTGGCGCAATACCAAGCCTAGCATAAAGCTTATAAGTTACTGTTATCTTTTCTCCAATGTAGACTATGTGCTTATCTGCTATTGCTTTAATAAAAAGATTTTTTGAAATCTCCTCATCTTCTAATAGACTTTTATCCAAGCGTAGTGAAGAATCCTTAACAAATTCAACGACAATGGGCTCAGATTCATATATCTTTCCCTCAAATTCAATTGATGCACTTGAAATAAATGTTTTCCCCAGATACTTGCCCTTTAAATGATACAAGTATGTTTCAAAATTTATGGTAACACCATTTCTAATCTGCATATATCTTGTTTGCAGTGGTTCCTTTATAAGATACAAATTACTCAGGTCAGGGGGTGAGAATTTTTTTAATCCATTTAAATTACTAGCAGAGAAAGTGAATGATAATTCAAAGCTATCATCAATATAGATTTTTGTATCAATAACATCAGCCTCAAATTTTTGTGCAAAATTTATTATTTGCAAAAAGAAAATTAGAGTACTAATATTTTTTAATAATGCCATAAGGATTGAATATAATTGTCAGTTATTTATAAATATTTATGCTCTGTTAATTCTTCAAGATGGAGTAAATTAATTCTAAAGAACTTGAAAGAATTTGATCTATAAAATTCCCAAAAGTTTATTGTAATTATATTTCTTCCCATGTTTTCCCGTTATCTCTACTGATAATTAAGCCCTTTCTTTCGAAGCCAAGTATTATCGTTTTAGGATTTCTATCATCATAGAAAACAGAAATAGGTTTTTGATATTCAGTTGGTGTTTTGATTTCTTCTATTTGATCGCAATCCCAACAAGTTTTGAAAAGACCATAATTAGTTAATATTAAAATAATATCCTCAGAACGTTTTTCAATGTTTTTAATAAATGAATAAGAATAAATCTTTATTTTATCCTCATCTATATTTTTTTTCTCTGAAATATTTTCTATGATCATATCTATTGCTTCTTCAGGAGATTCTACGTATTCACTTGAATTATCAACCATTTCTTCGAGTTCTTGTTCAGTACTTTCTTCGGCATAATAATTTAATCCCATTAGATTTCGCCAAAAAGCTATCCAAGTTTTCCCACCATCTGATGATATAAAAGATTCTGGAATAACAACATCTTCTTTTCCCACCATAGTATAAAGATTATCAGTAAATGGATCTTTCTTTATATCTAATTTATTTTTGCCATTATTATATGTACCTTTTTGTCCAGTAAATTTTATAAATATTAGATCTTTACGAGCATATGGTACTAGCTTCAATTCTTTCACCTTGAATTTAGGTTGATATACTTGAAGTTTGCTTTTATACTTTATTTTTTGTGCTCTTTCATCCCAGTATGAATTATATAGAGCAGTATAACTAATATTTAATTCTGTCCATTCTTTGCCATTATCATTACTGTACATTACTCCATCATTTTCTAGTGCCGTAAGTATTTTATTTTTTGCTAAATCAATTGATAAAACACTTCTACCATTAAAATCTTTAAGCAACTTCCATGTTTTACCACCATTTAAGGATTCGAAAATGCCATTAGATGTTCCTATTAAAAAATGATCTCTTTCGTTACTCACAATTTGATAGACATTTGATTTTTTTACCATATGATTTTTGTTATTTGCTAAATCTAGTTTTGTACTAATATCTTTATAATTTGCATCAATATTTTGTACATAACTGAATTCTTTGAACGCCTGATCATACTCTTTTTTGTTGAGATATTCTTCCCCTAATGTATAATGGTAATCAATAATTTTTTCGTTTTTAGTTTTTATCTCAGCATCAATGATGTTTAATGTTGCCAATTTTAATTCATTAAGTAATTTTGTCCTTTCTTCCATTAAAGAATTAATTTCAGAAGTTAATCTTTGATAATTCTTCTGCGAATTTTCGCCAGACCCAGTTGTGTATGTTCCCAGTAATATTGCTATTCCAGAAGGTCGGGTGTATTGTATGTTACCTCCGTCTTGTTTTATCGAACCACTAAAACTATCTCCAGGTTTATAACTAGATTTAATGGCATAATACGTTCCATTGGCTAATACAATAGCATATTCGTTCACTCTTGATTCCACAATGCCTCTAACTTCTATATAAGAAATGTTGGGATTTATATTACCTCTCTCTTTTTGTTTGGAACGTAGAAGCTTTTCTTTCTCCAAATCTTGTTGCTTATAATCAGAGAGTAAAGTAGAAAAAGCATTGTATTCTTTTGTGAGGCTATCAATCAAAGCAATCAATTTGTTTTCAGAAGTTTCGGATATTTGCAATCTTAATTGTATAAGCTTTTTTCTTTCATAGCCTTCACTCAAAGTTGTGTCGTCCCCTTCTTCATTCAGCGGTAAAGGGGAAAATGAAGTACCCGCAGATGTAAAAGACCAACTAAGTAAATCGTGGTTTTCATAACCATTTCCAGTAGTTGATGTGAATCCAACCCAAGCTTTTCCAGCATCCAGATTAAGAATGGAACTTATGTCGATTGAAACACTAAAAACAGGACTTGTAAGATCATCCAGATACACGTGGAAGCTATTTGGGGAATAAGTAATTTTTCCAACATGAACTGATCCGTCTGACATATTCGGTATATTTGATGTAGAACCAAGTGAATAGCTTTCGTTCCAGCTATTAGGCAACTTTCCTCTGGTATGTACACTAATGGAATTATCACTTGGATCATTTCCAAATGTATCAAATTCGACTATAATACTGTTTGGAATGCCGTCGTAGCCCAACCCACTTCCCTCATTTCCTAACGGGGAAACGGAACTGTTCTGGATTATGAAAGCGAAGCCGTCAGCACCCGGTCCAATTCCTCCTAATGCTGTTATTTGAAATTGAAATGTGGTTTGGAAACCAGCATCGATCTGTTGCTTAGTTAAATAATATGCAGCACCTTCTTGGTTTCGCTGTGCTGGTGTAAGACGCAATACTGAAACTACCTGGGAAGCATCTCGTACCAGTTTCAAACCCTTGGTAGAAGAGAAATCACTATAGTTGAACTGAGCGAGTAGGTCTATTTGAGCAATAATTAATATTAAAGAAAAAACGACGGAGTATTTAAGAAATTGTACCAGATTGTATTTCATGATATTCATGTTAATCCCCCATAAATTTATCTTCAGATGTTTCGTTAGTATTTCCATATTCAGATACAAAGTCTGCCTTATCTTTATTCAATAGATAAATCTTACCTGAGTTGCTTATATCATCATATTCATAAGGTACATTCACATAATCATAGCCCCCCTGATATGATCTATTGTAGGAAGAATAATATTTTTGCGGATTCCATCTTTGTTCACTTCGATAACCAGTTTTCTTTATAACTTTATCAGTCACAATTGTTATTTGACTATTTTCTTTATTATATGATGCAAATCTTACAGATGATTTTTCATTGAAAAATTCTTTTTTAGTAGAGCCTGTTTCGTTAAAGTCAATTGAAGTTAGATTATTATCTAAAAAACTATAGAATTTTGAAACATAACGTTTACCCTTAATATCATAAAAGTAAAGACATACAATGTTGTTATTCTCATAAAGATTTACTTTAACATCAATACCCGCTTTGCTATTTTGTTCCAAAATGTCTAAGTAAGATGAAAAAATATTTTTATCATAGAATATTTGGTTATTTTTATAATCGACATAAAGATATGAAGATAAACTATAATTGGTCTCGCTTAGATTATCTTTTGCACTTTGCATTTTGGGATATTCATTAAATAGTTTCTTTATTTCATTTTGAACGAGAAACTTAATTACCAAATGTTTAGCTATATCTCCAAAGAGTGTTTCATCATTTTCCAGTTCTTTCTGGAGATCATTATTAAACTCTTCACCACAAAAAACAAATAATGGTACCGCATCTTCATTGAGTTTAGCTAATTTTAATAAATTAGTGCCACTTTCTTTGTTACCAAAGAATGAATTTCCTGCGAGGAGAATTGCATATAGAGTCTGATCTACCTCATCACCCTGAGAAAGTTTTAGATTGCTTACACCAATCTGACATAAATTCTTAAGTAATTCTTCTAATTCATTCATATCTTGTGTTGTAATTCCATGTTTAGCTAACTGTTGTCTATAGTCTTTTGAATCTCTTAAAAATTGTTCCTTATCTTTTTTATTAAGATACCCCACCTCATTTAATTTATTCTGGTATATTAAATTTCGGATTTTAATTAAATTTGGTAAAGCGATATTTAAAGCTTTTTTAAATGTCTTCACTCCCTCTTCATCAAAAGTTTTCCTTACTTGAGCATATAACAATAAAGCTTTTGCTTCATTATTTTCTTCGTCTTCATATAAAAGCTCTTTTAATTTAGCAACGGCCATTTCATAATTTTGTGCATTTAAGCTTTTAATAACTTTTTCTATTTCTGAATCTCCTTTTAGGAATAAAAAATAAACTGTGAAAAAGAGAATTATCACAGCAATTATCAGTAAATATATTTTAGGCTTCATTTTACCCTCCTTTTGATACTGTTATATTTTTTTAATACTGTTTAACTCCACTTAATAATTTTTTATTATATGAATTTGCTGCTATACCTGCCCATATAATACAGATAGGCCCCAGTAACTATTAACCCCATACCTAATGTTACTAATCCTATAATAAGATTAATAAACAACATAATTACAGCACCTAGTACTGTTGAATAAAACATTCCTAATGGGCCAAAAAGAACAGCCAATACTATAGCTACTCCACTTTTTTAGTTGTAGTAACAACCACGGTTGTTGGTCTTGTTTCATTCATTGTTTTTTCTTTCGATTTATTTTTTATTGTTAGTCTGTTGCACAATCAATCTGATAGAAAATGATCGCATTATTATACATCCGGTTCTCTTCCCGCTTATCAAACTATCGTCTTATTTCCCCGCCGGATAAAGGATATAATTAGGGGAGTGTTATAGTAATATATATTAAGTTAAAAAATACTTTTCTTTTGTTCAATGGTTGAAATAAATATATTTATTTGCCGAATATGAAAGAATAAATTTCTAAAGGATATTATCGGGTTCGATCAGAACCCTTTTGGCATTTTAAACAGATTAAAATATGATTAAACCGATCGAAAATATACTTAACAAACAGATAGACAGAATTCTAAACCTTATCAAAGATTCAGGGGGGAATCAATTTTATATTTCACAGCTTACAGGCTCATTTAAAAGCTTGCTTCTATCTAAGTTGATCGAAAAGGAAAAACAGATTCTTATTCTGCTTCCTGAAATAAAGCTTGTTGAAGAGGTTTTTGTTGAGCTAAGCATTCTTGGATTATCCGATAAATTAATTTCTATAATAGAATTCAGACCGGAATCTCTCCAGGAAAAACTAACTGATATAATCAATCGAAAAAGTTTTATTCTTATTTCTTCTTACAAGCTTCTTAATTATGAATTTCCTGAGAAGGGAAAACTCGAACAGCAGACGACCAAAATAAATTCGGATGCCGGAATTAAATATGATGAGCTCATCGAATATCTAAATCTACTTAATTACCAGAAAGATAAATTTGTTGAAGCCCCGGGAGAATATTCTCAGAGAGGTTCTATAATTGATTTTTGGTCTTTCAGCGAACCAAACCCGGTAAGACTTGAGTTTAATGGAGATTTTATAGAATCTATCCGCTATTTTGAACCGGACAGCCAACGCTCGGTTCAGATAGTTGAAACCATAACTCTTGCAGGCTCGGCAGGTGATCATTTCAATGGTGGAAATCTCACCACGATTTTTGAGTATCTCTCAAACCCATTGATTTTAGCTTCTTCTTTTGAGCTTGAAAAATTGAAAAATGAAAAAATAAAAATGGTTCGGGAAGAGAAAGAAGATTTGATTTTAACTCCTGCAGATGAACCGGATGGTGATGAATTTCCAGAAGTAGTAATTGAAAACAGAAACGAAAATGAAGTTGAAGAAAAAATTAATCCCGATACTTTCTTCTCTATTCCGGGTACAACATGGTTGATTGAAAAGATTATCGGCACAGATAAAACAGAACTGGGCTTTTCCGAACCTCCCGCAATCAATGGTAATTTTGAAATTCTTTTTAATACTCTCAAGGAATATTCTGATAATAACTTCAGCATAATTATTACAAGTGAAAATGAATTTCAAACAACAAGGCTGCATGATCTTTTAGTTGATTTCAAGGAAGAGATTTCGGAATTAATTGCGACGGGAAAAGTTAAACTCTTTACTCTTCCAATCAAAAGTGGATTCCTTCACAGGGAAGAAAAGATTCTTGTCTTGACCGATTACCAGATCTTTAATAAACCTTACAGAACAAAAATTTCTTCCAGGCTGAAGAAAAAGAAATCACGTTCCAAAGAGTTTGCTTCGATTCACAGAGGGGATTTTGTAGTTCACGAAAATTATGGAATAGGGAAGTATGTGGGATTGGAAAATATTAAGATCGGAGAAGCAGAACAAGAGTCCATGAAGATCCTTTACAATGAAGGGGGAGTGGTTTACGTAAATCTTAATTACTTAAATCTTGTAAAAAAATATTCATCGGGTGAAACAATCACCCCGACCCTGAACACGCTTGGCACAGCCGATTGGACAAACACAAAAGCAAAAGCAAAAAGAAAAATAAAAGAAGCTGCACGAGAGCTGATTGAGCTTTATGCTAAAAGAAAAGCAAGCAAAGGTTTTCCTTTTAATATGGATACAGTTTGGCAAAAAGAACTTGAAGCCTCATTCTTTTATGAAGATACTCCCGACCAGGTTAAGGTTACTGAAGAGGTTAAAAATGATATGGAAGCCGAAAACCCGATGGACAGGCTTATTTGTGGGGATGTCGGTTTTGGTAAAACTGAAGTTGCTGTCCGTGCGGCATTTAAAGCCGCACAGGATGGAAAACAAACTGCTGTTCTTGTTCCAACAACAATTTTAGCTGAACAACATTATAATACTTTTAAGGACAGGCTTACACAATTTCCGGTTAAAGTAGCTGCATTGTCCCGCTTTCAAACTAAGAAAGAACAAACAGAAATTCTAAAAGAGCTTAATAAAGGAACAATGGATGTGGTTGTCGGCACTCACCGCCTTCTTTCAAAAGATGTTTTGTTTAAAGATCTGGGACTTCTTATTATTGATGAAGAGCATCGTTTCGGTGTTGCATCAAAAGAAAAGCTGAGATCTTTAAAGGTTAATGTTGATACACTTTCGCTTACTGCAACTCCAATCCCGAGAACGCTAAATCTTTCTCTGCTTGGTGCAAGAGATTTATCAATAATTGCAACTCCGCCGCCAAACAGGCAGCCGATTTATACGACGGTCTCTATCTTCGATATCTTCAAAATTAAAGAATGGATTTTGAACGAGTTGAGAAGAAACGGACAGGTCTATTTTGTTCACGATCGTGTCCAGTCAATCGATAAGCTTGCTGCATATCTTAAAAAATACCTGTCTGCCGACCTGTCTGCCGACAAGGCAGGCAAGGGAGGTATTCCGGATGTTAAGCTGGCAGTTGCACACGGGCAAATGAAACCCTCTCAGCTTGAAGAAGTCATTCATGGTTTTCTAAACAGGAAGTATGATGTTCTTCTTTCAACAAAAATTATTGAATCGGGAATAGATATTCCGAATGTGAATACGATAATTGTAAACCGTGCTGACAGGTTCGGGCTTGCAGAGCTTCACCAGCTAAGGGGAAGAGTCGGAAGATCAAACCGGCAAGCGTATGCTTATTTTATTGTTCCATCACTTAATGGAGTTACTAAAAAAGCTTTAAGAAGGCTGCAGGTAATCGAGGAGTTTACAGAAATAGGCTCCGGCTTTAATATTTCTATGAGAGATTTGGAAATAAGAGGGGCAGGAAATTTACTCGGTACTGAGCAAACAGGTTTTATAAATGATGTCGGCTTCGATCTCTACATAAAACTAATTAACGAAGCCGTCGAAGAACTGAAGTACCAGGAATTCAAAGAGGTATTTAAAGAACTGCCAAAACATGAAGATAGAACCGACCCGACAATCGATTCATATTTTGAAGTTGGTATTCCACAAACTTATATGCCTGAACAGGCAGATAGGCTTAATTTTTATACCGCGCTTTATTCAGTTTCCTCTCTTAATGAAATAGAGGAACTTAATGAAGAAATGAGAGACAGGTTTGGTGATCTGCCGGAAATTGTAAAAAGATTAATCGGCTTAGCAACACTTAAATTCTTTGCTTCCTATGCTTTGTTCGAAAGAGTTATCATTCAGAAAAAAAATACCTTTCTCATTCTTCCCAAAGGAGAAAAAGAAGATTATTACCGAACTAAGTTCAACAAACTCATGGAATTTATTATGAGCGAACCTGCCTCGCCGTTAGGCGGGTACAGGAACAAAATTAAGTTCAGCCAGCAGAAGGAAACTTTGAAGCTTGTTGTAATAAACGATTTCTCCCAAAGGGATGGAAAACCAAAATCCCCGGAAGAACTTATGGAATATCTTGTTAAATTTTGTAAAGATGTGAACGATGTGTTTAAGAAGTGATAGAACACGGATGACGCGGGTTAAACGGATTAGCACGGATTCAGAACAGTGAAAATCCGCGTCATCAGTGTTATCCGTGTTCCATTGTTTTTATTTTACTAATTTTATATCTATGAAACTCTACGTTGGTACAAGCGGCTACAGTTACAATGAATGGAAGGGGAATTTTTACCCTGAAGATATTAAATCCAAAGATATGCTGGGTTATTATGCAAAACATTTTTCTACGGTTGAGATTAACAATACATTTTACAGGATACCCAAGAAAGAAGTTTTTGAATCGTGGGAAGAACAGGTTCCTGCAAAGTTTAGATTTATATTAAAAGCTCCGCAACTGATTACGCATATTAAAAGATTGAAAGCAGACACAAAAGACACGGTCGAATACTTTGCAAAAGTTTCATCTGAGCTTGGGGAGAAAAGGGGAGTGGTGCTTTTCCAGCTTCCGCCGAACTTTAAGCTTAACCTTGAAAGACTTGAAGAGTTTATAAACATAGTTCCCAAAGAAATTAAAGCTGCTTTTGAATTCCGACACGAAGAATGGTTTGTTGATGACGTGTATAATCTTTTAAGGAAAAGAAATTTTGCTCTCTGCCTTTCCGATACAGATGAACCCGTCTCGCCTTCGGCGAGCCGAGGTAAACAGTTAATTAACACTGCTGACTGGAGCTACCTCCGCTTAAGAAGAACAAACTACACAAAGAAAAACCTCACCGACTGGCATAAAAAAATTGCCGAGATGAAATGGAATGAAGCTTATATTTTCTTTAAGCATGAAGATGAAGGCAAAGGACCTGAGTTTGCAAAGAAGTTTTGGGAGTTGGGGTAGAATTTAGATCAGCAAAGTATCTTCACATTCCTTTTATTATTTTATAAATTTGATGCCGACAAAAAAATCTCTTTACTATGAATGCACTCGAAGTAACTAACCTTACCAAGACTTTTGAAAAAGTAATTGCGGTTGATAATGCTTCTTTCAATGTACCCGAAGGTTCTGTGTTTGGACTGATTGGAAGAAACGGCGCGGGGAAAACTACAACCTTAAGAATGATGATGAATATTTATCAGCCCGATTCTGGAGAAATAGTTTTTAAGGGCGAGAAAGTAGGGCAGGATTTTAAGGACTCTGTAGGATATTTGCCCGAAGAGCGTGGTCTTTACAAAAAAATGAAAGTTATTGATACACTTATTTTCCTTTCTGAGTTGAAGGGGAAAAGTGGGAGAGAAATCACTATAAAAGCCGAAGATTACCTGGAGAGATTTGAACTTGCCGACAGGAAAAATTCTAAAGTTGAAGATCTTTCAAAAGGTAATCAGCAAAAAGTTCAGTTTATTTCAACCATTCTCCACGATCCGGAATTCCTGATTTTAGATGAGCCTTTTGCAGGGCTCGATCCGATAAATACAAATCTTCTCAAGCAAATAATCCTTGAAATGAAGGATGAAGGAAAAGTTATAATCTTTTCGACTCACTTAATGGATTTTGCGGAAAAGATGTGTGATAATATTGCTATGATTGACCAGGGCAAAATTATCCTGAATGGGAAACTCGATGAGATCAAAAAGAAATTTGCAAACAGGAATGTAAGCATAAACTACGAAGGAGATATTTCTTTTCTCAGGGGAAATCCTATTATCGAAAATATGGAAGACTTCGGGAACACGACCGGCATTAAAGTAAAAAAGTCGGAACAGGTGCAGGAACTTTTAAGATCGCTTGTCGAGCATAACGTTATCATTAAAAAATTCAATGCGGATGAAATATCCCTGCATGAAATATTTGTCTCCCTTGCGGGAAAGGAGGCAGCAAATGTTTAACAGGCGAACTATTACTATAGTCAAACGAGAGTTGAAAGCAAAGCTTTTCAGTAAAACTTTTATAATAATGACATTGCTTGTGCCTGTTTTTATATTCGGACTATTCGGGATACAGATATTTATTTATTCTGTTTCGGAAGAGGAAAATCCTAATCTTCTTATCGTATCTGAAACAGAAAATATTTCCCGGAGATTGAAAAATGAGTTTGATGAATATAGTGAAGTCAAATCGGGAAACTACAGGATTAGTTATGAAACTCTGGACACATCTGCATTTGCCGAGCGATTGAAAGGTCTCAAAGCCGATCTGCTTAGTGAAACTTTAACCGGGGTTGTTTATGTACCCGAAGCAGCTTTAGCAAATAAAAACGTAAAGTATTATTCACCAAATCCTTCAAACCAGGCTTTGTTCAACAAAATAAAACCGGGAATAAATAAAGCACTAATCAATATTTATTTTGAGGATAAGAAGCTTACGAGGGAGGAAGTTGACTATGCGCGTAACAATGTTGACATAACCGGCTACCGCATTACAAAAGATCAGAAAGTGGAGGAAGAAGGTGTAGGGAACCTGGTCGCGTTGTTTCTTTTTAGTTTTCTACTTTATATGGCTCTTATATTTTCCGGGCAGACCACAATGCACTCAGTAGTTGAAGAAAAAAGCAGCAGGATAGTTGAAGTTCTCCTTTCGTCTGTATCAAGCACGGAACTGATGGCAGGGAAAATAATAGGAGTTGTAATAACAGAAGTCGTGCAAATGATTATCTGGCTCCTGCCAGTCATATTGCTAATTACAACTTCCTGGTTTGTGCTGCCCGCAGATATTATTTTTAAGCTGGACCTGAACTTTATTTTATATTTTCTTTTCAACTATACTATAGCTCTTTTTACATTTGTAGGATTGTTCGCAACTGTCGGTGCAATATTCGATAATCCACAGGATGCACAGTCCGGTGTATGGCCATTAATGATTTTGGTGATATTCCCGTTTTTAATTGCCATAAGTTTGCAGTCTAACCCCCAGAGCAGCGTTGCAAAAATAACTTCACTTCTCCCGTTTACATCTTTGTTGGTTATGCCGGCAAGATTAACACTTGTGCAGGTTCCTACGCTGGAGGTGATTGCATCTGTAGTTATTAATTTAGCGGTCCTATTTGCAATCTTTCCTCTTGCAGGTAAAATTTATAGAGTCGGTATAATGGTGACCGGTAAAAAGCCCAAATGGTCCGAAGTGAGGAGATGGCTGAAGATAAAATCATGATTACCCCTATATGATTATTTAATTTATTAGTTTAAATTATAACAGAGAAAAATTTTCCACCTGGGGAACATTTATACATATTTTATTGGCAGGTGCTGAGATAGGATTTAATCGTTTTCAAAGTTGTTTCAAAAAAGTATCTGTTGAAAAGTGCATTATTATTTAGGTGTTTGAAGAATATAAAGTTAAAATATTAATTCAGATGCAGATTCCAAGACACCTGCTTTTTAGTGGTACAAGAATTGCCGATAGTGGTTATTCGCGTTCGTCTTTTTCATTACCGATATAGCATAATATAGCATCGTTCACCCGTAAAGAATTTTTTATAAATAGGTTCGTCAACAAAAACAAAAAAGGAGATGCATCATGTGCAAGAGATTACTTTTTGTAATTCTTTTTTTCTTTTCTTTTTTCTCAACCCAGGTAATATCCCAGGAAAAAATTCAGAAAAAGGAACCTCCACTGGCATTAAATCCAAAGGTTGCTGAAAATGATTTGAAACTGCCTCACGAATTAGGGGACAATTCAGTAACTCAGAATCCTGGCGAAGCAGCGGATTACTATAGAACCATTGAGGAACTTGATGAGATGTGGGACGGCGCTGTTTGGGTTAAGGATTACAGGTATACTTATGAATATGATGAAGAAGGAAATACTACGGGATACCTGGGAGTTGAATGGGATGGTTCCGATTGGGTAAACGACTATAAGGTAGTCTATACCTATGATAACGGTAATATAATTGCTTATTCATATTACCTGTGGAATGGATCTGAATGGCTAAATTATTACAGGTATTCTTATCAGTACGATAGTTTTGGTTATTATACTTTATATACGTATCAAGAAGGCGATAGCCTTACCTGGGTTAATTATTATCGGTATCTTTATTATCGTAATGATGTTGATCATGAAACAGATAGTGTTGTAATACAACTCTGGAGTGTATCCGCCTGGGAGAATTACAGTAAAACTCTATATACCTATGATTCGGAAGGAAGAACATCTGTCTCAACAGGATATACTTATAGCGGTTCTGCCTGGGAGTATAGCAGCAGGACAACATATACCTATGATGAATCCACATCTTCTTACAATTACACGGGAGAATATTGGGACGGCACTGACTGGGTAAATTATTACCGGTACTCTTATAATTATGACAGCAATAACAAATATTTGGGTTATACCTACCAGACGTGGGATGGTGCTGCCTGGATTAATGTTAGCAGAATTGTTTACACTTATAATGAAGAAGGTAAAACGATAGAATATCTGAATCAGGATTGGGATGGTGCCGTTTGGGTTAATGATTACAGGTATACTTATGAATATGATTCGAATGGTAATAATACAGTTTCTAAGTACGAAGATTATGTTATGGATAGCTGGGTAGATGTTTATCGATATTTAGATGAATATGACGAAAATGGTTTGAATACAAGAGAGACTTATCAAACCTGGGATGGAACTTTATGGAATAATAGTTACAGATACACCTTTACTTACGAATTGGTAACAGGAGTTGAAGACGAGATAACAGTTAACCAATATCGTCTCTATAATAACTATCCAAACCCGTTTAACCCATCAACCAAAATAGAATTTTCTGTTCCTCAAAAAAGCACGGTTACATTAAAGATATATAATATCCTTGGTAAAGAAGTAGCCACATTAATTAATGGAGAAATAGAAAGCGGACTACATTCGGTTAATTTCAGTGCAATTAATTTATCCAGTGGTGTTTACTTCTATAAAATAGAAGCAAGATCTCTTGATGGAGCCGGTTTGTTTTCAGAAACAAAAAAGATGATGTTATTGAAGTAAATAATTCATCTGAAAATTTTGTTTGCATAAGAGGAAAGGCTTCTGTCTTTCCTCTTTTTTTTGTTTAGTAACAAAAGTAAAATATCTCAATCAAATTGCAGAGCAACCGGATGGGCGGTGTATCTTATCAGTATTTTTAAAAAGTAAAATTGATACTTTTTTTAATTGAAAAATGGAATTTACATAGAAGAAGCCAACTGTAATTTTCTCTTTAATGAACGGTAGTTTTCCACAGTCTTTCCAACCTTAACTAAGTTTTACAATTATTAATCCTAAGTATTCTTTCATAATAGAAGGGTTTTGCAATAAATCTTATGATTATGCCCAGCCTCTAAATGGCACCAAAATTGTGTCTTTCGAGTGCCCCTTTATAAGGGAAAACTCATTTTGTAGAATATAAGAGGTGTTCTTATGGTAATTCTATTAAGTAAAAAAATCAAGAGTTAAAATGGACGATAAAGAAAAAAACTCGCCAGAACTTCTGAAAGAACTAACCCAATTACGTCAGCGTGTTAAAGAATTGGAAAACACCGAAGCCAGCCTGCGGGAAGATGCGGAAAAATTTCACCTCATATTTGAAAATGCATTTGACGGTATTAGTATATTCGAGGAAAACTATGAGCCCGGTAAACGCAGACTTATAGAATGTAATGAACGTTATGCCGAATTATCCGGAAGAAGCCGGGAAGAGTTGTTAAAGATTGGGGATATAGAAGGAGCGGGGTTAACAGAGAATCTTACCAATAAAAATGATGTGTATATTAATAAAGGAATTAAATTCCGTGGGTCTTTTACATGGAAGCGCCCCGATAAACGTGAAAATATCGTCGAATACGCTGCCGTACCTATAAAAGTAAATGGGAAGACTTTAACAATTGGAATTGATCGGGAGGTTACCGAGAAAGTAGGTATAAACGAGGCTTTGCAGCATGAAAAAATTGTTTTAAGGACATTGATAGACAATTTGCCGGATGGAATTTACGTCAAGGACTTAGAAGGCTGTAAGGTTTTAGCTAATGTTGCAGATTTACGAAATATGGGGAAACAATCCGAAGCAGAAGTTTTGGGTAAAAATGATTTTGAGATCTTCCCGGAGGAAATAGCAAGGAAATTCATCGAAGATGACCAACAAGTTATTAAAACAGGTAAACCCGTATTAAACAGGGAAGAATATTTTATAGATTCTAACGGAGAGAAAAAGTGGCTTCTAACTACAAAACTTCCACTCAGAGATGAAAACGGCGACATTACAGGTCTCTTAGGTATTGGGCGGGATATTACCGAGATGGTTCAGACCCACGAAGTTCTTCAAAAGGAAAAAAATCTCCTTCGGACGTTAATAGACAACTTACCCGATTTAATATTTTTCAAAGATACCAAGGGTCACTACATGCTTAACAATAGTGCCCATTTAAAGTATCTTGGAGCAAAGAGCCAGGAAGAGGTTTTAGGCAAAACCACATT
>MGZZ01000143.1 GCA_001802795.1 Ignavibacteria bacterium GWC2_36_12
AATAGCATAACCAAACTCGTTATACATAGATGCGAGGTAATCCATCCTGTCAGTGTATGGAATAACCTGCGGATATGTCATTGCCTCCGCATGTTTTTCAAAACACCTGTGCAGGTAACCGATATGAGGAATTACTTTTGTTATTATCTCGCCTTCAAGCTTAAGCTCCAGTCTCAACACTCCGTGTGTAGAAGGGTGCTGTGGACCCATGTTGAGCACCATTTCTTCAGTCGCGAAGCCTGTTTTCGGTTCAATATTTTCCGCAGTTAACGTCATTCTTTTAATTCAAAAGACAAAACTCAAAATTCAAAAAAAATTTATTTTCCATCTTCCCTGCCTTGTCGGCAGACAGGCCGGCAGGCAGCATCAACCATTTCCCATCTTCCATTAGTAAGGTACTTTCATACCCTGGTAAAATTCAGGATTCTGATAATCTTTTCTTAAAGGATGTCCAGCTTCCCAATCATAAGGCATAAGTATTCTTCTAAGATCAGGATGATTTAAAAATTTTATTCCTATAAGATCATAAGCTTCCCGCTCGTGCCAGTCTGCATGTCTCCAAATACCTGCCACCGACTTGACTTCAGGATTATCCCTATTTACAGAAACTTTAAGTACCAGTTTATGTTTTAGTTCTATTGATTCCAGATGATAAACTACACTCAGCGTCCCTCCCTTAATCACACTGCTCCCATCATCATTTGTAGCCTTTTCACCGTTCGCATCGTCAACGCCTGAGAGACACATGAGGCTATCAAATTTAAACTCGCTGTTTTCTTTCAAGAAAAGGCAAACATCATCAATTGATTGAGGATTAACTATTATGACAGGTTCAACCGGAAGAGAGGAATTAAGCTCAATAATCGAATCGTTAAATTTTTCTTTTAATGATTTATAAATTTCTTCGGTAGTTTTCATGCAGATTTCTTTACAAGAGATTCATTACGGATTTTTTCCTGCAATTTTAATAAGCCTTCAAGTAGTGCTTCGGGGCGTGGAGGACAGCCCGGAATATACACATCAACCGGAATAACCCTATCGACTCCTTTTAAAACATGATAACCATGTTCCCAATAAGGACCGCCGCAGTTTGAACAGCTTCCCATAGATATTACATATTTTGGATCGGGCATTTGTTCATAAAGTCTTTTTACTCTTATAGCCATTTTCAATGTTACAGTTCCGGAAACAATAATAACATCCGATTGTCTCGGCGATGGTCTCGGTATAACACCGAACCTATCGAAATCATAATGAGAAGCAGAAGTCGCCATCATTTCAATTGCACAACAGGCTAATCCGAATCCAACCTGCCACAGTGATGATAAACGTGCCCAGTTAAAAAGATCTTCTGTTGTAGTGATTACTATGTTATCGTCTGTAAATTGTTTATCTAAAATTCCCATAAACTTCAGGCAACCGTTTCTTCTTTTAAAATTTGCTTTTCTGTCTTAGTCTTTTTAAGAACCGAGTGTTTTAATTCAGGTCTGATCCATTCAAGATCGCCTTTTCGCCATTCATAAGCCATTCCCAAACCCAGGAGGAAAAGAAATATAAAGCCCACAAGAAAACCACCGACCCCGAATTGCTGGTAAACCAAAGCCCAGGGGATTAAAAGCACTACCTCTACATCGAAAATTAAAAAGATGAGCGCTACCACATAAAACCTGATATTAAATTTAACCCAGGGCGAGCCTATTGTATCTTCACCACATTCATAAGTCAAAAGTTTTTCGTGAGTAGGGCGGGCGGGTCTTATTAAGCGGGCAACAAATATTGCTACTACGGTAAAAAGTATGGCAGTCAGCATAAAAATGAAAATTTTGCCAAACTCAGTAAGCATATATTAAAGCTCTCCAATATTAAATGAAAAATTAAAATAACCTGCAGGTAATGTCAAGAAAATCTTCAATAGAGTTCATTCATTTATCCAAAGTCCCCTGATAAATTCAATATATATGCCACCGGAATTATTCTGTTAATCTGCTTCTTTCAAAGTCTATCTTAATTAAATACTTTAGTAAAACATTTGTTTTTCTCTTAATTGAGAAACAAAATTCTGTTTTTCGGGAATTAAAGAAGATAAGATAATTGCCGGCTCTCTCAATAATTCAGGATTTAAGTTTAAATAAAGATCGGGGAAGTTTTTTATTTTAAATTTAAAAACCTTTATGAATGAAGCTTAGCCGTTAAAACCAACTTTAATTGATTATAACTTCTATTAAAACTATATTTTATCAGGTTAATAATATTCAATTATTTTGATGCATTCCTCGCAGGCTGTTATACATCTTTCAAATTTGAAATTTAACTTGCTTCAGATCAGAAAGAAAATAGGACAAAGAAAGTTTATGGCAGTTGTAAAAGCAGATGCTTATGGTCATGGGGCTGTGAAAGTTGTAAAATACCTGGATACACTTGAAAAAAATAAACCTGATTTTTACGCTGTCTCTTTTCCTTCTGAAGCATTGGAGCTAAGGCAAAGCGGGATAAGAAGCAGGATAATCGTATTCGATCCTTTTGAAAAAGAAAATGCTCACATCTGTTTGAAGCATAATCTTATTGCAACTGTTTTCAGCAAAAGACACATCGACATATTAAAAACTGCTTTCAGCAACTATTCGAATCATAATAAAAAAATTAAAATCCATATAAAAGTAGATACAGGTATGAACAGGCTGGGAGTTAATTATGATAAAGCTTACGACTACATTAAATACGTTTCCGGCATAAAAGAATTTATTATCGATGGTATTTATACTCACTTTGCAGAAGCCGATTCAAAAAACAAAAATTTTACTTTCCTGCAGTTAAGCAGATTTAACAAATTGATTATTAAATTACGTACGGAAAAAATTAAGCCGGGGTTATTGCATGCGGCAAACAGCGCCGGTGTTCTTGATTTACCCGAAACATATTTAGACATGGTAAGGTGCGGGATATCCTTGTATGGTTATTACCCATCTAATGAAACAAGTGAATCGATAAAGTTAAAACCGGTTATGTCGGTCAGATCGATCGTTACAACAGTTAAAGAAATTGAGAAAGGTGAAACTGTAAGCTATGGAAGAAAGTTCACGGCAACTAAGAGAACAAAAATAGTCTCTGTCCCGGTAGGTTATGCAGATGGATACAGGAGAGGATTATCAAATAAAGCTAAGGCACTAATAAACGGCAAAGTTTTTAATCAGGTAGGAATAGTTACTATGGACAGGACAATGTTTGATGTTGGTAATTCTAATATTAAAGTTGGTGATAAAGTAATCCTTATAGGTAAAGATAGAAATAAAAGTATAACGGCATGGGATCTTGCAAAAGCAGTAAATACAATTCCGTACGAAATAACATGTGGTATTACTAAAAGATTGCCAAGAATTTACGTGTAGTATGGGTATAGTAAAACAATATCTTACACAAAGCATTTCTGTAGCGGCAGACAACCTCCGCTTAAATTCAAACCAGATCGAAATTGTATCTCTCATCAGGGACGTACTGTTAAAATCGAATGCTCTTGAAGATGATCTCATTAAAATGAAAAAGATTACCGAGTTCTCCACAATGGCAATTAAACTGCACGAAATGTATACTTATCTTACTAAAGGACCTCTTGATATTCTCACAATATCTGAAAGATTTAAGACTCATAGTCAACAGCTTGTAAAAGATTTAAATCAATTATTAAGCAACGCTTCTAACTCTAATCTCATATCCTCGTTAAATAAGCTAAGGGAAGATGAGAAGGAAAACTCCGTAATAGAAATTGATACTGAATCAGAAAAAAAGATAGAAAACAATGTTAATGGAAAAGAAACGGTTGATGAAAATAAAGAAACGTCATTTGCCGGTTTTGAAGAAGCGATCTTAAAACCGATTAAACCTCTGGATTCTGTTTTAACTGAAATTGCCGAAGGAAACGGATTGCCGGATAGCTTGGATGAATTTGCTGATATAATGAAAAAGAATTCCGAGCTGTCCCTTGAAAATGGTTTTGATATTTTGTCTAATATGCATTCTATAGTTGCCGATTCTTTAAAACTAATAAAAGACGGAACTCTCAAAGCAGAAAAGGAAACTATTGAGGCGCTGAGATCGTGTTTGATAGTTATTGCAGCAGTTGTAAGAGGAAAAGAGGTTAATATTTCAGACTATCTTAGTAAAGCTGAGAGTTTCGGGAACAATATTAATACTTTAAAAAACAAGGAAGAAGAATGAAAGTTTATGCGGTTATAATGGCGGGAGGTGTTGGTTCAAGATTCTGGCCCAGCAGCAAAGAAAAAACGCCGAAACAGCTTCTTAAAATTTTTGGTGAAAATACATTAATCCAGGATACTGTAGAAAGATTAAAGGACATCGTTAATTATGAAGATATTTTTATTGCGACAAATAAATTACAGAAGCCGGAAATACTAAACCAGCTTCCGCAACTGCCTCCTGAAAATATTATTTGTGAACCATTCGGCAGAAATACTGCTGCCTGCATCGGGCTTTCCGCTGTAATACTTAAAGCTAAAGCTCAGGATGCTGTTATGATAACACTACCATCCGACCACCTGATAAGAGACATTGAATCGTTTAACAAAACATTGAATTCTGCCATCAAGTTTGCTTATGGGTCAAAAGGTCTGGTTACAATCGGCATCGCGCCGAGCCGTCCGGAAACAGGATACGGGTATATTCAGATTGATGAAAAAGAAATCGATACCAATATCCATAGAGTATTTACTTTTGCCGAAAAGCCTAATTATGCTACTGCGGTAAGATTTCTGGAAAGCGGCGACTTTTTCTGGAACAGCGGTATGTTCATCTGGCGCGTCGATTCGATACTCGATGAAATGAAAACTCATATGTCTGAATTGTATGAGGGTTTGCAGAAAATCGATATGGATTTAAACACACCTGAATTTGAAAAAACTGTCGTGAATGTTTACGGGCAGTTAAGGAACATCTCGATTGATTATGGTATAATGGAAAAATCGAGCAACGTATATTTAACAAAAGGTAATTTTATGTGGAGCGATGTTGGAAGTTGGGAAGAGGTTTATCAATTATCTGAAAAAGACGGGGAAGGAAATGCTTCAAAAGGAAATGTTTTTACCGATATGACTGTTGATTCACTGATCTTTTCCCCAAATAAGTTTACCGCCGCAATTGGAGTTGAAAATTTAATAATAATAAATACAGATGATGCTTTACTCGTTTGCAGAAGAGACCACAGCCAGGATGTACGAAAAGTGGTTGACCATCTTAAAATAAATAAACTGACGGAGCATTTGTAGACTGCGAGTGTAAGTGCAAGTTCAAGAGTAAGATATTTTAACTACTTTACTTGAACTTGATCTTACACTTGAACTTTTAAAATTATGAAAAAACTTTTAACTGAATTAGATGTTTTAAAGTTGCACCAATCGGGAGTTAAAATTATTCCTGTTGGTGAAAATGAAATTTTAACTCCTCTTGCACAGGATAAGATAAAAGATCTCGGATTAAAAATAGTTACAAAAGAAGAAGCGGCAAGAATTAACAATGCAGAAAACTTTTTAAACACATCTGTAAGATTAAAGAAAGCAGCGATTGGCAGCGACCATACCGGCTTTAAAGTAAAAAATATTCTCTCAAAAATTATTACAGAAAAAGGATTTGAAGTTATAGATGTAGGAACGTTCGATGAGAAGTCGTGTGATTATCCTGACTTTGCTTTAGCTGTTGCTGAGAAAGTACAAAGTATGAGTGTGGATTTTGGAATTATTGTGGATGCAACAGGAATTCCATCTGCTATAACGGCAAATAAATTGAAGGGAATAAGAGCCGCAACCTGCTACAACGAATTTTCAACACGAAGTGCAAGGGAACATAATAACGCAAACGTGCTTGTACTTGGTGCAAAAGCCCTGGGAGAAGAGACAATAAAATCTATTCTTGAAGTCTGGTTAAATACAAACTTCGGCGGCGGAAGGCACCAAAAAAGATTGGATAAAATCAGCGATATTGAACGAAACAGAAATTGAAAGATTTAAAAATTGAAAAATTTAAAGATTGCAAAATTTAAAGATTATTTTTCTCCAATCTTTTCCGGAAAGGATGCGTTCGGCACAATCTTGTAATCTTTCAATCTTTTAATTTTGTAATTCCCTATAAGTTTCTCATCCACGCATTTCTTAATTCGATTTCCTTTTCAGTTGCATTTTCATTTACAGAAAAAATATGATTATTCTTTCTTGCAATAAGCGTTAATTCAAGATCGATAGGCTCATCGTCTCTCAGGACAGTCATTTCAATTTTGTCTCCTATCTTATGCGTTTTACTGATCTGCGAAAATATTTTCTGAACATTTGCCATCGATAATTTTTCACCATCTACTTTATCGATTATATCACCGGCTTTCAGTATATCGCTGTAAGGAGATTCATCATCCACTTTAGCTATTATAAAATTTTCGCCATCAAACCCTACCTGGATACCCAGGCTAATCTGGCTGCTGTCGTAGCCTCCTTCTTTAACATAATTAATTCCGATCTTTTCATAATATTCTTTTAACGGAAGAGGTTCTGTACCCTTTACATACCTATTAAAAAAGTCTGCTATTTCAGGGTAGGTCATAGCAGTAAAATCACCAAAAAATGTTTTCTCATTAAATGGTTTCTTAGGTCCATATTTATGAGATAGTTCATTAATAACATCTCTTAATCCTCTTTCACCATTGGAAAGATCCAGAAGTCGGATATCTAATAGCGCTGCAACAACAGCTCCTTTCATATAGATATTAATATATTGATCGTGCAGATCCACTGCGTTCACACCAAGATAAGTTAAGCTAATGCTATCGGGAAAATTATCAGAGTACATAATTTTTCTGTGAAGATCATTTAAATAATCTTCAAGTGTAGTTATGGAATCTCTCAATATTAAAATATGGGAAGCCCATTCTGTAACTCCTTCATAAAGCCAGAGATGCTGAGACATAACAGGTTTTTCGAAATTAAATTTTTCAACTAATTCACTATGGATATTTAAAGGGGTAACAATGTGGAAAAATTCGTGAGCCACAGTTTCCCTTATACTTTGTTTCAGTCTTTCGGTAAGAGAATCTTCTTTATAAATATATTCGGAACTATAAGAGTGTTCCCATGCGCCATGGGAAACATCCTGAAAATGGAAGAGAAAAGTGTAATCATCTACAGGCAAACCTTTTGTAAAATCATCTTCCGCTTTTAAAATATCTTCTATCAAACCTAGAATATCGGAAGATTTTATTAATCCTGTTTTGGAATAAGTAAAAACATCTACTTTTGTTTCAGAAACGGTGGTAGATTCTCTTGTAAGATTTCCAAGCAAGATAGGGGAGTCAACGATATGGTCATAAGTTTCGGCTTCGTAATAGCCGTCATCGTTTAGCTTAAGTGCAGTTCCGGCAAGCCAGTCGTCGGGATAATCAATTTTAACAAGTATCGGTTCAGACTGCATACCGTGGAAATATCCGAATAAACAATGACCATTAATAAGAACGTTGTCATCTTCGATATTAGAGCCACCCATCCTGTAAACATAATCGCTGTCAACCGGAGTATCCCAGGTATCCTCGATTTCATAAATAATTTTTTCAACATTTTCGGGCTGGCTTATAGACCATTGGTTCAACGATTCCTGTTTTGTTTCTATTTCATTTCCATCCTTGTCATAAGCTTGAAATGATCTGACAAATCTTCCTAAATCCATTCTTTCATAAGTGCCCGGTGCTGTTGAAGCAAACTGGTAAATCCTGTTTTCTTCGGAAAGCTTTTGAGGTAAAAGTGTAACAGTAAAAATATCATTGCCTCTGTCGTTCAGGTCCAAATAAAATTTTTGCTGTGCTAAAGAAGGTATAGCTGAGAACAGAAAAAGGAACAAGATAAAGGAAAATTTGGTTTTCATTGTTTATCCCAAATAAAAAATAGATTTAATGGTTGAATTTAATTTATAAATAATTTGTTATTGTTCAAGAAATGATAAAAGAACAAATGGGTTGATGAAAGGTTCTCAAATAACGTCCGGGAGCCTATTAAACATCAGGTAGTGGTACATTTTGGAAAGGATAAAAATTAGTTAAGAATTATCTTTTGACTTCATAGGGATGCGAGGTGCATCTTCTAAATATTTAATTCCTAATTCTTGGACAAGTTTAGGAATTAGTGGTTCATCAAATCTCCTTGTTAAGGCTCTGTTGATAATAAATTCTGACAAATCAAGCTTATCCCCTATTCTCTTATTTATATAGTTTAATAAGTCTCTTTCATTTGCTGGTCTTTCTGCTAAGATATTTTTTAAATTAATTTTTATCCAATCTGTAGCATAAGGATAAAATATTGCAGTCGGTAACAATAATTCAGAGGCTAATTGCTTAGCCTGTTTCTCAATAACTTGATGAGTAGACTCAGAAGTATTTTTATCCAAACTTAAACGGTCTTCTGGGCTTTCAATTTGTTTAAATATATCCGCATGAATAATAATATGTGCAAGTTCTTCAGCTATAGTGAACTGACTGGATTTTATCTGATACTGATAATGATATGAGTCTATATAAATCTCAAACCTATCTTTTTCTTTGTTAAACCAAGCAGTCCCCTTACAATCAAATTCGTTTCTTAATTCTTGAAATGTTTCAACGGGATGTTCTGTATTAAAAGCTAATATTTCAACATTTACAGGGACAATATTCCTAAAAAAATTATTTTGCTTTAAAAACTTCTCTGCTATTTCCTTGAATTCATCAGATGACATTCGAGGCAAAAGTGGGACTTTAATATCTTTCATTAATAAATTTTATAAGCTCCTGCAATTTCTCATTAGTGAGTTTCTTATTTGAGACTGTTCGTAAAAACATAGGGAATCCGTCTACTTTATGAATCTGTTCTGCAATATCAGTTGGGAACTTTTTGTTGTCTATAGAAGCTTGATCTTTCATTTTTTGTGATTGCTTGGTATCTAATTCCAATGCTATATTAATAGCATCTAATAACTCGTCATCCTGAGGAGGCTTAATTGTTTCTCTTTCAACCCTTGATAAATAAGCATTGTCTATATCAGTTCTTGTTGATAGTTCCCTAAGAGTCATTTCTTTTTCGACTCTTATTTGTCTCAGCATATTTCCATACGCCATAAATATACCTCTTTTGTAGTTTTATTACAAATCCTTGTAATTTTACTACAAACCTATAATATTGTCTGAAAACGTTCAAGTTATACTGTATATTTATTTATTGGTTACTGACACCGATACTATTTCCAAGAATCTTGAAATTTTTCTTGGCTATAACTCATTATATCATATATAGTTGGTAAATATTTTTGTTTAAGTATTGTTTTTTCTTGATTTTTTTGGGAAACTAAATTATATTAGCAGTCAATTAACATAAACACGGAGAAATTTAAATGTCCACAGATATTAAATCAGCAATAGAATCCCTTTATTCCGAAATGGGGACAATTAACAATAGACTTAATGAAATTAAAAAATCAATAAATGCCCTTAGCGTTTTGATTGGAGAAGAAGCTCCATTTTCCAATGCCGAAATATCTTCCATTGGTTATACTACAAATATAAGACCTGACCAGTTTTTCGGTAAAGGATTAGCTACTGCTGTTAAGGAGTATTTAAAAATTAGAGGAAGAGCATCTACAGTGCAGGAAATATATGAAGCTTTAAAAACAGGTGGTTATGAGTTTACAGGAAGTAGAGCAGAAAATATTTTACAAAGGAATTTAGCTATTTCATTGTCCAAAAACTCAAACGATTTTGTTTATGTAAAAAGTAGTAACTCTTATGGATTGTGGGAGTTTTACCCCGAAAAACAGAGAGAAAAGAAAAAACCAAAAGTGACTACTTTAAAAGGAAATTCTGAAGATGAATCCGAAAATAAAGAAGGCAACCCGTAACCGCCAAAGTTCAAGTTGCCTAATTATAAACTAAATGTGAAAGGAAGGGTGTATGAGTAAAGTGCTTAAACTAATAACATAACACCCGCTTTTTTAGCGGGTTCAAAGATGCTACTAACATCAATGAACCCTAATTAACAGCCTGTGGTGAGACAGACTATCAACCTAACCAAAAATAACTCATTACAGTCACTTTATCAACCGAAAAAAGAGAGCTTGTAATGAATCAGTTATCATACGAAAAGAAAATTCAAATCTTAAACGCACTTGTAGAGGGGAACTCACTCAGAAGTATTACTCGAATGTTAGACGTTCATAGAACCACTGTAATGCGTGTTTTAATCGAAGCTGGGGACTTAGCCAGAACTTTATTAAATGAAAGAGTCAGAAACCTTAAATGTAACTATGTACAATGTGATGAAATTTGGGGATAGTTAAAAAGAAACAGAAACAATGCACAACTTTAGAAAAGAGACAGGGCGAAGTAGGCGACCAATATATTTACGTGGCAATGGATTCAGAGACAAAGCTTGTCATTTCCTACAAGTTAGGCAAAAGAGATTTAGATAATACAATCGAATTTATGAGAGACTTGAGCCATAGAGTAACAAACCGCTTTCAACTTTCAACTGATTCTTTTCGTGCTTATTCCTTTGCAGTTGATTTAATCTTAGGTAGTAAAGTTGACTATGCACAACTTCATAAAATCTATGCTGAAACTTATGAAGGCGAAAAACGTTATTCTCCGGCTCGTATAATACGTGTTGAAACAAAACCTGTTTTGGGTAATCCCGAACCTACAAGAATTAGTACCTCACACGTTGAGAGACAAAATTTAACAATGCGTATGCAAATGAGAAGATTAACAAGATTAACCAATGCTTTTAGTAAAAAACTCTACAATTTACAGTGTGCAGTTGATTTGCATTTCTTTTATTATAATTTTATGCGGGTTCATCAGACTTTGAGGGTTACACCTGCAAGTCTATTTGGAGTTGGGAAAACTTGTTGGGAATAGCTGAAAGAAGAAAGGTCGCTTAATCTTTTAAGAAAGGAAGATTACTTAAAAAAAAGTAATAGAGATAGAGTAAAAAAATAGCCAATAAAAATAGGACAAACTTAAACCATTGAACTTTTTCCATAAATCCAAGAAGAAGGCACAAAAGACCAGCAACCCCACAAACCAAACTGATAAGAAAAAATATAAGATTCTTATATGGTGGCAAAGTATTGAGAGAGGAAACAAAATACAAATTGTTTTGGTTATTCTTAACATAGTAATGGTGGGCGCTTTCATTATTTTTAGCCAAAAGCAAATTTATAAAACTAAAGAAGCTCTTAAATTGACAAGGGAAAGTATTAATCTCGCTAAAGAAAATGCGAGAACTGAATTGAGAGCTTATATAATAACTCAAATCGATTCTATAGAAGCTCTCAATGATACGTTTATTATATTTCTGAGTGAAATAAACGTAGGGAAAACACCCACCTATAAATTGCGAAAAAATGTAATATTTAATACCACCGAATTTGTTGATAGTGAGTGGGTTAAATTGGAAAAACTTCCCAAAACCACTATCGATATTGGGGGAAGTGTCCATCAAGCCTCTCAAAACTTTTATCCCTATAAAGAAATATCCCCTACTCCACAATTTATTAAAAAGACTTTTTTATGCCCGGAAATTCACAATATATATGGCTGTTTGTGTTGAATATAGGGACTTCTGGGGGGATATTCACCACACTCACTCTTATTGGGGTATAACACCCAATACAATAATCACTATGAATAAATATAATGATTCCAATTAATATTAAAATCCAAAGTGTACCACTACCAAACATCATTCCATCATTTTTGTTATTTTATCTTCTAAAATTTCCGGAGGCTTTTTTGGAAGAGAATACACAGCCTGTCTCGCCAATGGCGAGCCAAGGCGGGCAGGATATAAATATACTCATCAAAAGACGTTACGAAGAACTTGAAGAGCTTAAGGCAAAAGGCGTAGAACAATTTGCATATTCTTTTAATGTCAACTCAGATTCGGATGATATAAAGAAGAACTATACTGAAGACACAAAAAGAGAAGTATCCATCGCCGGAAGAATTATGGCTATCCGAAGAATGGGTAAAGCTTCTTTCGCTCATATACAGGATGATAAAGGAAAAATCCAGACCTATTTGAAGAAAGATGAACTCGGAGAGATCTATGATGCTTTCAGGTTAATGGATATTGGCGATATAATTGGCGTGGAAGGATTCGTATTCAAAACCAAAACAGGAGAAATTTCGGTTCACGCAACTTCGCTCAAGCTTCTTACCAAATCGTTAAGACCTTTGCCTATTCCCAAAGAAACTACAGATGAACAGGGAAACAAGGTTATTCACGATCAGTTTGTAGATAAAGAATTAAGATACCGCCAGCGTTACGTTGACCTTGTTGTTAATCCAAAAGTAAAAGATGTTTTTATTAAGAGAAGTAAAATCATTTCTTCAATCCGTTCATTTCTCGATTCGAACAGATATCTCGAAGTAGAAACCCCTGCACTTCAGCCGATTTACGGAGGAGCTGCAGCAAAGCCTTTTATTACACATCACAATGCACTCGATACAAAACTTTATTTGAGAATTGCCGATGAACTGTATTTAAAAAGATTAATCGTCGGCGGTTTTAACGGGGTTTATGAGATCAGTAAAGATTTCCGTAATGAAGGAATGGACAGAACTCACAATCCCGAATTTACAATGATGGAATTGTACGTTCCTTACAAAGATTATGAATGGATGATGAATTTTGTCGAAGCAATGCTCGAGAAAGTTTGTCTCGAAGTTAAAGGTAAACTTGAGATTATATGTGAAGGAAAAGCTATAAACCTCTCACGCCCCTGGAAAAGAATTTCAATGGTTGAAGCATTAAAAGAAAAAACCGGGTTGGATATTTTAACGGCTAAATATGATCAGCTAAAAAGTTATGCAATTGATAACGGTATAGAAGTTAAGCAGGGAAAGCCAAAGCAAGTTGATGAGATTTTTAGTGAATTAATTCAGCCGGAACTTATACAGCCTACATTTATAGTAGATTATCCTGTAGAACTTTCACCCCTTGCAAAACAGCACAGGTCAAAACCGGGACTTGTTGAAAGGTTTGAAGGTTATGTCGGTGGAAGAGAAATCTGTAATGCATTCAGTGAGCTTAATGACCCGATTGACCAGAGAAAAAGATTCGAGGGGCAATCAAAACTTCGTGAAGAAGGAGATGAGGAAGCTCACCAGGTTGACGAAGACTTTTTACGTGCACTTGAATATGGTATGCCGCCAACAGCAGGGCTTGGAGTTGGAATTGACAGGCTTGTAATGCTTTTAACAGACCAATCGTCAATCAGGGATGTTATATTTTTTCCCCAAATGAAGCCTGAAATAAAAGGTTAACCGGAGAAAGTTTAGTGCCTGACAAAACTTAACCAACCTGAATAACTTCATACTTATTATATTTGAGCAATGAAAATTTTTAAGACAGGGTTAACTTTCTTTTTATTATTTTGTATAACACTTTACCCGCAGCCAAAATCCGATTCAACTGATTTTATAAAAGAAAGAAAATACATCAGGCTGGAGTTAAAAAAAGAAATTAACGATTCTTTTAAGCCGAACACTTATAGTCTTTCCAGTTACGATTACGATCCGCTTAAAACTGAAA
>MGZZ01000144.1 GCA_001802795.1 Ignavibacteria bacterium GWC2_36_12
CTTTATGCTCAAAATACATTATAGGATTAGGATCGGCTATGGCAGAATTAAGCAAACCTTTAGCATCAAAAGGAGTGGATGGATAAACTACTTTTAAGCCGGGTGTATGCACAAACCATGCTTCATTCGACTGTGAATGAAAAGGTCCCGCGCCAACGCCTGCGCCGGTAGGCATTCGTATCACAATGTCGGCATTTTGTTCCCAGCGGTAATATATTTTAGCAACGTTATTAATTATTTGTGTAAACCCGCTTGAAATAAAATCTGCGAACTGCATTTCTACAACAGCTTTGCCTCCCTTAACAGAATAACCTAAAGCAGTTCCAATTATTGCAGACTCACACAGTGGAGTATTTCTTACTCTCTCTTTACCAAATCTCTCTACTAATCCCTCCGTTACTTTAAACACTCCGCCATAATCGGCAACATCCTGCCCCATAATTATTAGCTCAGGGAACTTGCTCATACTCTCAGCAAGAGCTTCTGTAATGGCATTAACAAATCTTTTCTTAGTTTTACTTTCACCGATATTAGCAGGAACATGTTTATAAGGGAAATAAACATCTCTTGTTTCTTTTTCAGTATCAGGAATTATATCGGGTTCGCTAACACTTATCTCCCATTCATTATCTATCAAAGTTTTTATCTCATCTTTCGTTTCTTTCACAAATGAATTATCAATTAACTTTTCTTCAATAAGGAACTTCTCATAATTTAAAATAGGATCTTTCTTTCCCCATTCTTCAAAATATTTTTTGGGAATATACTTTGTGCCGGAAGCTTCCTCGTGACCTCTCATTCTGAAAGTAAGGGCTTCGATTAAGACCGGGCGCGGGTTTTTTCTTATCTCTTTAGCATATTTAGTTATTATATTATAAACTTCAAGAACATTATTCCCTTCGATTTGTATCGCTTCAATTCCATATCCAACACCTTTATCAATTAATTTTTTGCATCTGTATTGTTCCGATGTTGGAGTTGACAATCCATAGCCGTTATTCTCGATTAAAAAAATTACAGGAAGATCCCACACTGCGGCAACATTTAAAGCTTCATGAAAATCGCCTTCGCTTGTTCCGCCGTCGCCGGTAAAGACGAGAGTACACTTTTTTTCTTTTTTAATTTTGTGCCATAATGCGATACCATCGGCAACGCCAAGCTGCGGACCAAGATGAGAGATCATGCCAAATATATTATGCACATTTGAACCAAAGTGAAAAGAACGTTCTCTTCCTTTCGAGAAACCATTTTCCTTTCCCTGGAATTGAGAAAAAAGCTTGCTTAACTCCAATCCTCTTCCTGTAAAAACTCCAAGGTTTCGGTGCATCGGAAGGATAAATTCATCTTTCATTAATGCTTTTGTGCATCCGACAGAAATTGCCTCCTGTCCTATTCCGGAAAACCATTTTGATATTTTTCCCTGCCGCAAAAGGTTCAACATTTTTTCTTCGATAAGTCTCGGCAGTAGAAGAGAATTATAAAGTTCAATCAGGAATGATTCGGAGAGATTATTCTTTTCAAATTTCATAATCTGCTAAATTTCGTTTAAGCAAATTTAATCAAAATTTAATTCAGGGGTGAGTGTCAAAACATAGGAGGAAGTAAAAGATAAGAGAACCGGTTTGGAACAGAAGATTATTTTTTCCTATTCCTCAAAATCAAGATTCTTCGGACTGTAACTTTCCGATTTATTTTTAAGCACGTCGGTAACAGGCACATCATTATTTACAATAGAAATTTTAATATTATCAATCCATATCTGACCCTTCCCCTGCAAAAGAAGACCAAATGAAATTTCATCACTAATTGAAGGAACATCAAGAACAACTTCGACCATGGTCCACTCAGAAGTTCCGACAAGAGGTCTGTTCCTCATATCATCAAAAGAAAGAGGTTTTCCACCAATATCGTTAACTCTCATCCATAATGCTGCCCAACCCGCCAGGTATTTAGTCTTTATGGAGGCACTGAGCTTTATTCTTTGTGCTCTGTAATTATTCGCCTTAAAATTTTGCATCAAAGTTACAAAGCCGACCGGCTTTGATGAAACAGCTTTCAAATAAGCAGAAGCATAACCGGAAACGTTCTCACCTAAATCGACACCCACAGCATAGTCCTGCGGGTTACTTCCACCTAATAACCAGCCTGAAGGAATATCCCTGTCGTGAGTTTGCGGAACTGAAACTAAAGGGTATTCTCCCTGCTGGGAGAAAAGCTGATTTGCGTAAAAACTTAAAAGAAAGAATACGAGTGCGAACTTATTTTTCATCAATGATTTCCTTAGTAATCAATCTGTTTTCAGCGATAAATTACCAAGAATCCTGCCACTGTATGAAATTTTTATTTTGATTGCGCCCACTTAAATAGCAGCTTTTTAAGCAAATATTACATTGAAAGAAAATTATTTTAGAAAAAATTGCCCGGTTTAAGTAATTACTTCTTTAGAAGAGAGATTAAATCCAACTCGATTTTCTCTTCACAATAAAAAGGCTCACCATAATTTTTCCTAATCTGGAAACCATAAAAGTGCGCACGTGATTCAACATAACTGATAAAACTCGGTTTGCTTATAAAAGTTTCAGGCTCTTTACTTTTAGGATCATGAAACTGAGATTCGTAAGCATTTACGGCTTTCATTTTTGTTTCAAAAGAATCTGAAATATCTATAATGAAAGTGGGATCAAAAGTATAAGTCTGCATATAATAATAAAGATGAGCCGGTCTGAACGGAGCCTGCGTTGTTTCTTTATCAAAAGTTTTTACCTTACTTAACCCGGATTGGAACATAGCCCTTTTAACGAGAATACTTACATCGATATGATCAGGATGGCGGTCATTAAAATATGGAGCGAAAATAATCTTCGGTTTGTATCTTCTTATTGTCATTATCACCTTCATCAAATTTTCTTTGTTATCACTTACATTCCCATCCGGAATAAGAAGATTTTCCCTTACAGATATTTTAAGAATATCTCCGGCTTTACGGGCTTCCTTCTGACGAATTTCAGGTGTTCCCCTGGTTCCGAGTTCCCCTTTTGTAAAGTCTGTTATACCGACCTTAAAATTATTCGCAGTCATTTTCGCAATTGTACCACCCATCGAAAGTTCGGCATCGTCGGGATGTGCGGCAAAAACAATTGAGTCGAGATTCATAATTCAATCTTATTTATTTAAGAAATTTTTCGAAGGAACATAGCAAATTTTTTCTTTTGATTCCATCAGCAATTCTGATGGTTAATATTAATATCCGGAAAGAACAAAATACTTATTAACTGAAGTTACGCAATTGTCATGCTGAACTTGTTTCAGCATCTATAAATAACATTAAAATGAAAGATTCCGAAACAAGTTCGGAATGACAACCGATCTGTTTTTATCTATTTTGCGTAACTTCAGTTATTAAGTAGTTGATATTCATCCTATCTTATACTATAATTTATATGGTTAAATAAAACTTTAGCGGGGATTATAAATTGGGTATGAAATTTACTATAAGAGGGGGAAATTGTATCGTTCCCCACTATTCTTATACTTTTACAAGTAACTGCTTTATTTTTTGTATTCTTCATTTACTGTTTTCCAAAACAATTTATTTTAATTAAGGGAGTGGAACAGCTATGAAAATTCTTTTAGTGCTTCTTCTTTCAGTCTCGTCAACAATTTTAGCACAGGAATCTTACCTTTTACAAATTAATAGATTAAGACTCCCCTTTAATAATAAGGGCGTATTGGCAAATGTATCTGTGAGCGGTGTTAACCAAGGCGACTTAGACAGCATTGGTTTTCTTTTCTCAGCAGGATTTTTCCTTTCAGGTAAGAATAATGACACAGTTTGGGCTAATGGTGTAGCGACTGCCTCACGTATTCAAGACTATCAACCGGGAAATGTTGATTCGACTCCATACGATCCCAGGTATGACCTTTATATATTAAAACATTCTTTTAATCCTCCCTATCAACCTTTTGGTTCATACTGGCAAAAATGGAAATATGCTGTTGCTAATGGTGCGGATTTTTATGATGGAGACGGAGACGGGATTTATGACCCTATAGATTTAAATGGTAATAACCAATGGGACACAAATGAAGACAGACCCGATTTAATAGGTAGTTTTACCGCCTGGTGTGTCTATAACGATGGAGTTACTGGTGTAGACAGAGCATTTAACGCAGAACCTCTTGGAATTGAAATACAGCAAACTGTTTTTGCTTTTTATGCTGATAACAATTTTGATGCACGCTCCTGTACATTTTTTGTCCGCTATAAAATAATAAACACTGGTAAAGTATCCGATGTATTTGACTCCGTTTATTTTGGCGGCTGGGCTGATACTGATTTAGGTGGTGGTAATGGATATATAGATGACCTTGCTGGCTGCGATACGTTACAGAATTCAGGATATATTTATAATGAGGTTTACGATTATTCCTTCGGGATTAACCCACCGGCACATTTTATTAAAATTCTTCAGGGACCATATTCATATATTCCCGGTGAAACATTTATTGATAATAACACCAATGGCAAATATGATGAAGGAGTAGATACTCCTCTCGATACAGCTTTTAACTTTAAGGGTGAGCCTAACGGAGTCGATACTTTGCCGGGAGCCAAAAATCTCGGAATGACTTCATTTATTCATTATGAAAAAGGTGTTGGGGACCCGGACAACCAGCAGCAAGCCAGGTTTTATCTTCAGGGTAAAGAGCAATATGGAGATGATTATGATCCTTGTTCCTGGCTTTTTGGAATAACCCCGGGTGTTAATTGTAATGAAATAAATCCAATCTTTATGTATTCAGGTGACCCAGTGACTCAGACAGGCTGGATAAATAATTTTGCTACAGATCAGCGACAGTTAGCTTCCACAGGTCCGTTTACTCTTGAAGTTGGAAAACCGGTTACAATAATTATTGCACATATTGCAGGAAGGGGAACCGATTCATTGAATTCAATTACAGTCTCGAGAGAATTCAGCGAAGCAATTGAGGGCTTTTACAGATCAAACTTTACTGATATAGCCGTTTCTGTTGATGATGAGGCTGAAGAATTTGTCCCAACATCATTTCAACTCCTTCAAAACTATCCCAATCCATTCAACCCAACAACCAATATCGGATTTCGGATTGCGAATTTTCCCGAAGGGACAAGCGGATTTGTCATATTAAAAGTTTTTGATGTTTTGGGAAGAGAAGTTGCTACTTTGGTTAATGAAGAAAAGTCTGCTGGGAGTTATGAAGTTGAGTTTGATGCTTCCGTTTTATCAAGTGGAATTTATTTTTACCAGTTACAGGTAGATGAATTTATCCAAACGAAGAAAATGATACTGCTAAAATAGTGAGTAAAAAATGAGAACTGCTTTGGTAATATTTATTCTTTGTTCTTTGTGTGCAGTCAGCTCTGCACAAAACAAACGCTTGCTTAAACCTTTCGCTACAACAATTGTAATTAAAAATCAGAAGAGTGTTGATCTTTTCGTTAATAATAATTACTCAAACAAACATTTAAAGGAAAAGGTTCTTAATAACACAGATGAGACGAATACATTCGATACTCTTTCTTACAGGAAAATGATTGGGGGAAATTGGAATGTAAATTTCGGAGTGTTTGGGCAGGAGTACTTAGTCATGTGGTTTCAAGCCCCGACTGACTTAATTATCAAAGCAGTGGGTGCGGCATTCGCAGAAAATTTGAATAATGCTGAGGGCAGCTTAAAATTATATGAGGTTGTAAATAACATATCTATCGAAGATTTATCAAACATCGGACCGATTGAAGTAAAACAGGGAAGGTTCAAATCGGAAGATTCGACTTATGCACTTGGTTACGTGGGTTTTGAAGAGTTTTCAGATGGATCGGGTTATGAAAATGTCGGTAATCTTGAAAGCTTTCCCTTTACTGAAAACGCTTTCTGGAGTGAGGGAATGTCATATCCGATATTGCCCGAGGCTTCTTCTTTTAACCAACCGGCTTATCAGTTTTTTGAAACAAAACTTGTAGGATTTGAACCTTGGGTAGCGCGGGGAGAATTATTCGCAATAGTTTTTAAGAATGAGTCTGTGAATTCCCTTTCAGACAGGATCGGTATTTGGGCTAATCGAACATCTTCAAATCCTGATTACTATGGATGGAAATTTAATACTTACGGTAAAAGTGCAAATGATACTTCAACAGCTTATTGGTATTCTCTGGAATATACTCTTGATTTTGCTGCTGTTGTAGAATTTATCAGTTCCGATTGGAAAGAAGATATTGTCTTATCTCCTGATAGTATTTTTTTATCGAATTATAGTGAAATAGATTCATGTAATATTATTAATAATTCAAACCAGACTGTTTATTTGGATTCAATTTACAATAAATCTTTTTCATCATATTCTTGCCACTTTAAAAAGGATAGTGAATATTATTCCTTCTTAATAGATCCTTATGAAAAAAGTGATTCGCTACATATCCAGCTGAATCCAATGGATACCGCAATGTTTATGATAGTGGGTATTGATGTGTGTCCTATCTGTAAAAAACAATATGATGAATATTTAAGGGATACATTAGTCTTTGCATTCTCATCAGATTCAAATCAAACAACAGAAAAACTCCTTTTATTGAATAGCAATATTTCTTTGGATGTAGACGAAGAAAATATAAATGTTAAATCATTTTATTTATCACAGAATTTCCCCAATCCATTCAACCCAAGCACAAAAATCAAATTCGTAATTCCAAAATCGTCATTTGTAAATCTTAAGATTTATGATGTTTTAGGCAGAGAAGTTGCAACTCTCGTTAATGAAGAAAAACCTGCCGGAAGTTATGAAGTTGAGTTTGATGCCTCTCAATTATCAAGTGGAATTTATTTTTATCAGCTAAGAACTGATAATTATTCTTCTGTTAAGAAAATGATTCTGTTAAAGTAAAAAAAGAATTAAAATGAAAAAATTAATATTACTTCTTTTTTCAATCTCCTCAACAATTTTAGCGCAGGAATCTTACCTTTTACAAATTAATAGATTAAGACTCCCCTTTAATAATGAAGGTGTATTGGCAAATGTATCTGTGAGCGGTGTTGGGCAAGGTGAGTTAGACAGCATCGGATTCCTTTTCTCTGCAGGCTTTTTCTTGTCAGGGAAAAATAATGACACAGTCTGGGCTAATGGTGTAGCAACTGCTTCACGTATTCAAGACTATCAGCCAGGAAATGTTGATTCTATCCCTTACGATCCCAAATATGGAATTTATGTCATCGAAGGTCCTGCTTTCGGGAATAGTTGGCAGAAATGGCGTTACGCTGTTGCTAATGGTGCAGATTTTTATGATGGTAATGGAGACGGCGTTTACGACCCTTTAGACTTAAATGGTAATAATCAATGGGACAGAAATGAAGATAGACCGGATATAATTGGCGGTTTTACTGCCTGGTGCGTTTATAATGACGGAGTCGCTACTGAAGACAGGGCTTTTGAGGGAGAGCCAATGGGAATTGAAATACAGCAAACAGTTTTTGCTTTTTATTCTTATTATGCTGATAATAAAGTTGATCCACGTGCATCAACATTTTTTGTCCGCTATAAAATAATTAACACGGGGAAAGTATCCGATGTGTTCGACTCAGTTTATTTTGGCAGCTGGGCTGATACAGATTTAGGCGGTAGTGATGGATATATAGATGACCTTGCAGGCTGCGATACGTTACAAAATTCAGGATATGTTTATAATGAGGGTTACGATTATTCCTTCGGGATCAATCCTCCGGCACACTTTATTAAAATTCTTCAGGGACCATACTCATATATTCCCGCTGAAACATTTATTGATAATAATACCAATGGAGAATATGACGAAGGAGCAGATACTCCTCTTGATACAGCTTTTAACTTTAAAGGTGAGCCTAACGGAGTTGATACTTTGTCGGGAGCGAAAAATCTCGGAATGACTTCATTTATTCATTATGAAAAAGGTGTTGGGGACCCGGACAACCAGCAGCAAGCCAGAAATTATTTACAGGGTAAAGAGCAATATGGAGATGACTATGACCCTTGTTCCTGGCGTTTTGGAGTAACCCACGGAGTTAATTGTGATGAAATAAATCCAGTTTTTATGTATTCTGGCGATCCTGTAACTCAAACAGGCTGGATAAATAATTATGATACAGATCAACGACAACTGGCTTCTTCTGGTCCGTTTACTCTTGAAATCGGAAAACCGGTTACAATAATTATTGCTCATATTGCAGGAAGAGGAACAGATTCACTGAATTCAATTACAGTCTCAAGAGAATTCAGTGAAGCAATAGAAGGTTTTTACAAATCAAACTTTACAAATATTGTCGTTTCTGTTGATGATGAGGCTGAAGAATTTGTCCCATCGTCATTTCAACTCCTTCAAAACTATCCCAATCCATTCAACCCAACAACCAATATCGGATTTCGAATTGCGAATTTTCCCGAAGGGACAAGCGGATTTGTCTCACTTAAAGTTTATGATATACTTGGAAGAGAAATTGCAACTCTTGTTAACGGAGAGAAGCCTGCTGGTAGTTATGAAGTTGAGTTTGATGCTTCAGCATTATCAAGCGGAATTTATTTCTATAAACTTCAGACAGAACAATATTCATTAACGAAAAAAATGCTCTTGCTTAAATAAGAGAGAATTTATTGGAATATTTTTATAAAATGTTTGCTAAGGAACAAGAATGGTTGCTTCTGTTAAATAACATTTGCAGATTTGCATAAACCTTGGGGAAAGGTTATATAGTTTTGATGTCTTGCCTTTGACCTTTCTCCTAAGGTTGACAAAAAATAGGAATGAAATTCCTAATCATAGGAAGAAAGGGGAACAAAGATGTTAAAAAAAATTATTTATACAATCCTGCTCTTATTCCCTGGTTATCTAACTGCACAAGGTGAATTCAATTTTTTTATTAATAATATAGAGATACCTGTTCTAAACAAGGGTTATTTCTATCGTAGTTACCATTACAGTTATAATGATAAAATAGAATTCTTATTCTCAGGCGGATTTTTTCTCTCAGGAAAAGATGGTGATTCTGTTTGGGCTAACGCCGCTGCACCTGAATGCAGAATTGAAGATTACTTACCGGGGAAGGTTGGATCAAGTTTTACAAGTAGACTAAACCGTGTTTACGCAATTTATGCTTCTGATCCTGCTTTTGGTGATTCATGGATACAATGGAAAGATGCCGTTTCTATCGGCGCACTTTTCTATGACGGTGATAATGATGGAACATATAATCCAGTCGATCTAAACAGCAATGGGGAGTGGGACTCAAATGAAGACAGACCGGACCTGCTCGGTGATCTCACCGCCTGGTGTGTTTATAATGACAGCAAGGATAGCAATTTAAGAGTATTCAAAAACATTTCCCCAAAAGGTATAGAAATCCATCAAACAACTTTTGCTTACGGATTAAAAAGCAGCGAACCAATGAGAAACATGGTCTTTATCAGATATAGAATTACTAATACAGGTATAGTCTCTTCAGAATTTGATTCAGTTTATTTCAGTTCAAATACGGACCCGGATTTAGGAGACTATTATGATGATTTGGTTGGCTGCGATACACTCATAAATACGGGTTATATGTATAATGGTGGCGATGATCCTAAATATGGTATTTTCTATCCCGCTATGGCTATTCCGCTTTTACAGGGACCTCCTGCATACATTCCTAATGAAACTTTTATTGATAATAATTCCAATAGCATTTATAATAAAGGTATTGATACACCTTTAGACACTGCTATAAATAATTATGGTCCTTACCTCGGAAACGAAATCTTTCCCGGCGCAAAAAATCTCAATATGACTTCCTTAATCCATCACAAGTATGTACCGCAGGAGCCCAAGAATTCTTCGATGGCAAGAAATTATATGTTGGGCAGATTAGCTGACAACAGTCTGATCGATCCATGCACGTGGCTGCTCGGCTCTGTTATGGGTGATGTAAATTGCAGCGATGTGAATCCTGTTTTTCTTTATTCAGGCAACCCAATAACTAAAAAAGGGTGGATACATACCCATCCCGATGATTATCGCATAATGGTAAACACGGGTCCCTTTAAACTCAAAGCCAACGAACCCGTAGATATCTGGATTGCTTATGTAGTAAGCAGAGAGAACGACAGTTTAGGTTCCCTTGCTAAAGTTATTGATAACTGCATTGCTGCACATAGTTTCTACAAAACAAATTTCTCAGATTTTGTTGTCGGAGTTGATAGAAATAATCCTCAGAAGATTAACGAATTTAACTTACAGCAAAACTACCCAAACCCGTTTAATCCAAAAACGAATATCGGATTTCGGATTGCGAACCTGCCAGACGGCAAGGCAGGTTTCGGATTTGTTACATTAAAAGTTTTTGACGTATTGGGAAGAGAAGTTGCTACATTAGTTAACGAAGAGAAACCTGCTGGTAGTTACGAAGTTGAGTTTAATGCTTCCAGTTTATCAAGTGGAATTTATTTTTATCAGCTAAGAACTGATAATTATTCTTCTGTTAAGAAAATGATTTTACTGAAATAATGAGCGTCAAAAAATGAAAACTACTTTATTAATATTTACCCTTTGTTTACTATGCGTGAGTATCTTTGCACAAAACAAACGCTTGCTAAAACCTTTCGCTACTACAATTGTAAGCAAAAATCATACGAATAATGATGCGATCGCTAAAAATAATTTCACAAACAAATATTCAGAGCAAAAGGAGAATATCCGAAAGTATCGGGCAACTACATTCGATACTCTTTCTTACAGGAAAATGCTTGGTGGAAACTGGGATAGTAGTGTAGGATTGTATGCACAAGACTATGTTGTGCAATGGTTCGAAGCACCGGCAGATTTAACCATTAAAGCAATTGCATGTGCCTTTTCCGATAACGAAGATTACTCTTTGGGTTCACTCATTATCTATAAAGTAGGGAATGGAATTACCTGGAATGACCTCGCAAATGTTGGTCCATCCGAATTAAAACAGGGGCGTTTCGTAGCCGCACACCCATATTATTTTCTAGGATATGTGGGATTTGAAAATGAATCGGATGGAAGCGGCTATATAAATGTTGGTAACCTTCCAGATTTCCCATTTGCAGATTTTCTTTGGGACATGGGATTTCAAGGTCAATTTGAACCGGTTGCTTCGCCATCAAGTGATCCGTATTATCATTTTTTCGAAACGGTTTGGTATGGTCATGAGCCCACAGTATTTAGAGGCGAAATTTTTGCGATCGTTTTTAAGAACGATGCAATAATGGGTAATACAGGAAGAATTGGTATCTGGGCTAAGCCAGCATCTTCAAATCCCGATTGCTATGGATGGAAATTTAATACTTACGGTAAAAGTGCAAATGATACTTCAACAGCTTATTGGTATTCTCTGGAATATATTCTTGATTTTGCAGTTATAGTAGATTTTGGAGATGATTGTTATTTTCGTTTTTATCATACACCACAATTAACTACTTTGAATACAGAACCAATACCTGTAAGTGTTACAGTATATGGTCCTGGAGATAATCCGATGAGTGTCAGCTTGAATTACAATACAGATAATGGCTCAGTTTGGCATGATGTAATAATGAACAATATTAGTAATAACGATTATGAGACTATAATTCCAGGGTTTATGCCCGGCACAAAAATAACTTATTTTTTCACAGCCTACGAGTCATCAGATACTAATTGCCACGGAAAGTCTGAAATATATTCTTACACTATTTATAAGAAGCAAAATGATGTACTCTTCATATATAATTCTTCTGATTTCACCACAACTACAGCTAAAAAACTCTATATTGGAAATCCTGCAGGAAGCTATATTGTAGATCCTATTCCCAATGATGTTTGGCTTAGCTATGATACAGCGGAGACTGCAGAAGTAATGAGCCTTTACAACTGGGTAATTCAGGTAGATGGTTCATATCCAAACGCTGACTTATCTGTAGCTGCGAAAACATATCTTGAAGGTGCCTCGCCTACAAGCCCGAGAGCATATTTTCTATCAAGCCAGGATTATGGATGCTTGTTAACCGGTACTTGTAAAGATACAAATTTTACAGCAGGAGATTTCCAATACGACTATCTTGGTATTAATACTCTCGGGCTGCAAAATTTTACATCAGATTCCGGTGTTAAAGTTGAGATCAGTCCGGTTGTTTCAGACCCACTGAGCGATTGGGTAGCTGATTACAATTCTGCAAACCTGGTTTCTTATTGGTACGATCCAACATACCTGCTGGGATTCACTGGGCATATTGATGCAATAACCACGACACCTTCTGCACAAACAATTTTTGCAACAGGTGATTATACCGTTGGAATACGAAATGAGGGTCCTAATTGGAAAGCTTCATTTATTACATTTGATTATGCCGGATGTAATTTCAGATCGGATACATCGTTAACTCCTGAGAATGATCCAAAATATGCCTGGGGAATAGAAATCGGCAACCAGGCATTGGAATTTTTACAATGGGCAGGATACGATCCTACTGATGTTGAATCGATTACAGAGAATTCACCTGAGGAATTTAAATTGCTGCAAAACTACCCGAATCCGTTTAATCCAACAACGAATATCGGATTTCGGATTGCGAACCTGCCTGACGGCAAGTCAGGTTTCGGATTAGTTACATTAAAAGTTTTTGACGTATTGGGAAGAGAAGTTGCTACACTTGTTAATGAAGAAAAGCTTGCGGGCGAATATGAAGTAGAATTTGACGGAAGTAACCTGCCTGACGGCAAGGCAGGTCTTTCAAGCGGAATTTATTTTTATATGTTAAGAACCGGGAATTATTCTTCAGTAAAGAAGATGATTCTGCTAAAATAAGATTACCAACCTTCATTTTTAGACCGGGTAATTTCCACATTAATTTTTGCCTTTTTCAGGATAAATCCTACCTGTTTTTTAAGTCACCTGTTCACTGCAAAATGGGAAGAAAATTTCAAATTCAGCAGGAAACAAAACTTTTTCCACTCTAAACCTGTGGCATAAACTTAGACGTGAAGCAAAAAAGGTACTCAGTAAATAACATTATATAGGAGAAAGAATGGGAAAGATTTTTTTTAGACTCATACTTTTTATTACACTCTCGGCTCCGGCTACTTTAGCCCAGAATCTTTATTTCTGTGAAGGAGTCGATGACGACGGTTATGCAATCAAATCAAGTTCGGTTTTCGATATTCCTGATGATGGAGGTTATCTTTATTTCTTAGTAAGGATGGGAAGCGGAAATGAAATAGAGTGTGACGAAGTTCTCTATGATATTTATAAAGTAAGCTCAAGCGGTAAAGAAACCTTTGATAACACTATTTACCAGGATGTCGAAACTGACTGGAACTGGTTCTGGAAAAAAATTACTTTCTACGATTCCGGGGCGTACAAAGTATATGTTTATGATGAAGATTGGAAATTATTGACAAGTGGAAATGTTCGAATAAACTACAGATGAGTAAAGAAAATATTAAAAGAAAATTAATAATTTGTAAAGAGCCTGTAACAGGCTCTTTTTTATTTTAATAACTTAAA
>MGZZ01000145.1:0-13051 GCA_001802795.1 Ignavibacteria bacterium GWC2_36_12
CGCAATTTTGATTCTTTAATGTATTTTCTTTTCTCTTCCGAAAATCTTCTTTGAGTATCAAATATTTCCTTGTTCACCCAGTAAGCTACAAATTCTTTGACTGTATGAGTCTTTATGAATTCAATAATCTCATCATCACTTTTAATTCTTTCATCACGAAGCTTTTCATTTTTTATTCCCGGCGTCGTGCTTTCAAGAATAAGCCCGGCGATTTTTTCAGGATACCGGAAAGAAAAGTTTAAAGCAGCTCTTCCACCCATTGAATACCCTACCGGGATAACTTTCCCTTTTACCGTAAGTTCAATAACGCTGCTTATTTGGTTTGAAATAGATTCAGCAGTGTAAAGCTCTTCACTTTGTGGAGAATCACTTTTACCGTGACCTATTATATCGATTCCGATTGTGGAAAAGTTTTTATCAATATGAGGTACAATCGGTTTCCAATCTTCAGATGAACCTGTAAAACCATGAAGGAACAGGAGGGGAGGTTTGTCATTCTCAACTGTATGAAAAAATTCAACGTTTAATTTTAAACCTGCGAGCTCGAAAATCATTTTTGAGAACCTTCAAGGTTAGAATGCCGCCAACACTGTGCTAACCTTGAAGGTTAGCATTCGCTTCATTCCAGTAAGCCTGTCTTAGCTTAAGTGAATCGGCAGCGTTTGTCTTAATTTCTAAAACGGAAAATTCTTTTGCTTTTAATGCTTTCTTAAATTCAATTTTAAAATTTTCCCAGCTTTTAACAAGAGAGTAATTACCCCCGAAAGCTTTTACAAAAGGAGAAAAGTCCAGGTTATGTGGAGCCACGAAATATTCCTTAAAAACTTTCCCGTATTTTGAGATAGGCAAGACTTCAAAAATTCCTCCGCCATTGTTATTTATCAAAACAATGATCAAAGGAATTTTATACTTTTTTGCTGCAAGAAGTGCGTTAAGATCGTAGTAAAAAGCAGAATCACCGGTTAATAAAATTGTAGGTTTCTTTTCCAAAGCAGCCAGTCCAAGTGCGGTGGAAGTGATGCCGTCAATTCCACTTGCACCACGGTTATTAAAGACGTTTATATTTTTTTTGGTGACGGGCGCAAAGTAATCGAAATCTCTGATCGGCATGCTGTTGGAAATCATTAATTGAGATTTATCGGGCAGGATGTTCACCAACTCTTCAATTATTCTGCATTCATTTGGAAACCCGGAATTAGTTATAACCTTATTTTTTACTTTTAACGATTTTTCATCAAGTTTTTTTATCGTTTTAATCCAGCTTCCCGAGCTTCTGTTTATTTTTTTTGAATGAAGATATTCAATCATTTTTTCGCAGAAAAGATAAGGTTTACAGGCAAAAGCTGCATTTGCTCTGTTTGCAGGATCAAACCAATCGCCGTACTCATTAACCATAAACCTGATTGCTGAACATTTTTCGAAATAAAGTCCCAAAGCTTTGGATGTAATTGTCCTTCCGAATTGTAAGATAATTTCGGGCTTATATATTTGGCTGAAAGAATCTGATCTTAAGAAGCCTTCAAAGCTGAAAAGAATATTTTGCTTATTATGTTTACCAAACCGTAGTTGCGAAGCACCGTCGGCAAGTACAGGATAACCCAGTATCGATGCAAGTTTCTCACAGTTAAAGTGAAATGATTCATTATAATTTTCAGGTCCTGCGATTACTAATCCCTTTTTAAACTTGATAAGATAATCTGCAATTTCTTTGAACCATTTTTCGGAGACGATATTTTTACCGTTCTCTTTATATAAATCTTTTTTATCAGGCAAAACAAGCTCGGCTGCCTTAATTACTTCACTATCAACTTCATCTGTAAATTCATCCGGCTCAAACGGTTTCCTGAAAGGAAAGTTTAAATGCACAGGACCTTTTGAGCGGACAAGACTTTCATACACGGCTCTTTTTGCAATTGCTTTTATATGCCTGATTCTTCTCTGGATTGGTTCCGGCAACCCGGCATCAAAAAACCATCTTATATGATTTTTGTAAAGATTATTTTGATTAATTGTTTGATTTGCACCTGTATTAAGAAGCTCGGGCGGTCTGTCGGCAGTGCAAATAATTAGTGGTACTCTCTGCTGATATGCTTCGATTATTGCAGGATAAAGCTCTGCTGTTGCAGTGCCAGAGGTACATAACAAAATAACAGGAGTGCCGGAAGCTTTGGCAATTCCCAGGGCAAAGAATGCAGAACATCTTTCATCTATATGAACAAAGGATTTTATTTTCTTGTTGTTGGCAACTGCAAGAGTTAATGCAGTATTGCGGGAGCCGGGAGAAATACATGCATATTTTACACCGATTGAACTTAACTCTTTGATGAAAGTTTCTGCCCAGAAGTAATTTCGATTAATCTTTTTTTTCATCAAACAGAGATAAAATAGGTTTTAACTTCATTTCAGTTTCCTCAAATTCTGCATCAGGTTCTGATCCTTCCACAATACCGCTACCCGCGTAAGCTACTAATTTATTTCCGTAAGTAACAGCAGATCTTATTGCCACGGCAAATTCTCCTTCATTATTAAGATTGAACCATCCGATAATTCCCGAATATAAACCTCTCCGCTGGTTCTCAATTTTTTTGATAAGGTTTAATGCTGCATCTTTCGGGAAACCGCAAACTGCCGGTGTAGGATGAAGTTCTCTTAGTATATTCATCACGCTTGTATCCGGTTTCAAATCCCCGGCAATTTTTGTGAGAAGATGTTGAATATTTTTTAATCTTTTAACGGAGGGGCGTTCACTTAAGGTTATATTTTCTCCAAAATTATCAATCACACTTTTAAAATGTTCCAGTACATACCTGTGTTCATCTAGGTCTTTTTTATTTGAAGTAAGAATCTTTTCAAGTTCTAAATCTTCCATCTCGGTTTTCCCGCGCCCGATTGAGCCGGCTATAGCATCTATGTGGATTTTTCCACCTGAAAGTTTAGTTATTAATTCAGGAGTAGCGCCGAAGAAAGTCGATTTACCCTTATGATAAGCAAACAAGCGGCAATTCGGATAATCTTTTTTAAGTTCGCTAATTGCTTTGGTAATGTTCAGTTCTTCTGAAAGTGTCAGCTCGATTTTTCTTGCAAGAACTATTTTCTTTATATGATCTTGGTTAATCTGGTCGAGAGCTTCATTAATCAGGATTTTCCATTTTTTCTTGTCTTTCGGTGTTTGACCAGTTGAGTTAGTTATTTTGGGCAGAGAATCTTTTGAAGATCCGGAAAGGATATCAAAAATACTTTCAACTTTTAATTTGAATTTGTCGATTAATTTATTTTTTGAAAACCCTTGCTCAGCCAGGAAATTATACACCAGATAATTCTTCTTATTCAGGTTACATATAACTATTTCGGGGATAAACCAGGATGAGTCGTTAAAGTCTTTCCAATTATCATCAGAATGTTCTACAGTAAACTTCATAGCACCGACGAATAAAGGAAGGTTAATATTTTTCCAGTTATAAATGAGCCTTTCGGCAACATCTTTTATCTTTTTGTCTGTTGCGGCAAACCTGCCCGTGCCATTTTCAGTTATATTATAAGCTTCATCAACGGCTATAAAAGAAAAATTCTCTTCTGGTGAAGAAAAATAAAAAGAACTTTCGAAGGACTTAAAAAGCCGATCTATTTTTTGTTCGAAATTATGTTCTTTGATCTGTATCGCAAAACTTAGGGGGCTTCTCTGTAAAGTTTCTTTATGATTTGCTGTCTTTTCGGAGATAAAGCTGGTGTATGAGCTTACTAAAGTTGTAATAAAATCTTTCATCAACAAGCTATTATTGTGATTCCAAATATAAAGTTTGGTTAAATTCTTTCAAATTGAGGTGTGACTTTTAGTATATAATATCTTCTTCTATTGTTTCCAGCATTCTCAAGTAGCTGTCATACCTGATTTCTGAAATTTGTTCATTTTTCACAGCTTCAATTATAGCGCAACCTGGTTCGTGATAGTGAGTACACGTACTAAAACGGCAATTAACAGCATAAAATTCAAATTCGTTAAAATAATGGCTTAGGTCTTCCTTCCTAATTCCGAAAGTCTCAATTTCTCTTACACCGGGGGTATCAATCACATAAGTATCGGGGTCAATCTTTATCATAATCGATGTGACGGTTTTATGAGTCCCTTTATCTGTAAAAGGACTTATTTCTCCTGTTTCAAGGTTTAAACCGGGGTAGATTAAATTAAGAAGGGAAGACTTGCCAACACCGGAATGTCCCCAAAAAATATTTTTATAGCCTTTAGCTTCAGTTTTAATTTCATTAATTCCATTTCCGGAAATGATGCTTGACAAAATTACTCTATATCCAATCTCTTTGTATAATGAAGACCATGTTTCAGCGATATTCTCTTTATCAAGATCAGTTTTGTTGATTACAATTATTATGTCTAAATGAGAGCTTTCACCTGCAACGATAAATCGATCAATAGCTTTGTTGTTAAAATCCGGTTCGTTTATGCTGCCAACAATAAATAATTTATTAATATTTGCAGCAATGATTTGCTCAAGTCTTTCGCCCCTGTACCCGGCACCTCTTATCCTGGGAGCTTTTCTGGAAATATAATTTTTCCTTTTTTCTATTTTTTTTATTACTCCTGTTCCATCATTGTTCAGATCGAATTCCACAAAGTCTCCCACAGTTGCAATATCGGTTAAATACAGCTTATCCTTTTTTAAGTTGAACTCTTTTTTAAATTTGCCCTTTAGACTGCAACGAATCAGCTTATCCTCATTATCGGGAAAGACATAATAATCTTTGCTTTCTATCCTGCTTACAATTCCTTTGATTGAGCCTCCTGTTTAAAATAAAAAAGCATCTTATATGAAGATAAGATGCTTATTAATTTCTGTCAAATCAGAAGGGAGCTTAAAAGCGGTACGTGCCGGTTATAATAAACTGGTTGGTTTTTATATCCTGGAATGTTCTTGAGACGTTAGAACCGTAATTGTCGCCGTAGTCTTTCCACCATCCGTAAGCATATGCTATATCAATACCTACCGTTTCATCTGTTAGAAAACCTATGCCTGCGGTCAAATATTTTCTGTTAAATTCAGATGGATCCTCCTGGTAAGGTGAAGGCTGTACGAAGTATCCTCCCCTTAATCTCAAACCAACGTTGGGTACGATATACTCTACGCCAAGATTGTAATTAAAAACTGATTTAAGCATATCTTTTATATCTTTATTAAGGCTTTCAGCATACTGTTCGCTTAATCCGTCAACATTCTTAAATTCAGATTGTGAATAATCAATAATCGTTGCTTGAGCGCTGAAAATTAATCCTCCATAGTTAACAGAGAAACCTGCACCGAGTTCAATAGGCGTTTCGATTTCATATTCTACTGCATCACTATACTTGTCCCTATCCAAAGTTGGTGTAAATCCTGATCCAAATTCACTTGATCCATCAACTAAAAATTTTTCTTTAATGTTATATGTCCTGGGGAATTGTACTGTTAAGCCAAATCTCGCATAATTTTCAAACTGGTATAAAAAACCAAACTTTGCGTCCCAGCCGGAAATATCCCAATCGAGAATTCTGTTCAGGTAAAAAGTTTTGAAATCAGCTGTTAGTGAGTCTGTCGGATCAGTTCTTCCCTGGTAAATATTCTGCGTGTCATCTTCGTAATAATCATTATTGGATTTATAATTACCTGATATAACATTAAGATTAGCACCGATGAAAAGATTTTTGTACACTTCAATTGCCCCGGAAAAAGTCCAATTATTAATGCTGCCGGAATTAAGAATGCTTCCGCTCTGGTTAAGATTGCCTGATACAGGTGTATTATTATCGAGGTCTGTCAGGTAGAGGTCAAATGGTATATCGGTGTCAAGTAAATCCTGAATTAAAGAATTATTACTGCTGTTAAAACCATCAAACTTTGATGCACTTGTTAAATCCTTGATCGTATGATAAGATAAACCAAAAACTAGGCTTCCCCTTAAAGTAGGGAAGGGGAAAGAAAAACTTAGACGATTTAATTTTGTATTGCTGTTAGAGTAAGAAGTACTGTTACTAAAAAAGTCCACATCATTATCGAAGCCGGAATAGTTTAGTCCACCGGTAAATTCCAATCTTTTAAGTAACCCTAACCCTGCAGGGTTAAAAAAAGATGCAGAACCGTCATCACTTAAAGCAATGTAGCTGTTTCCCATACCAAGTGCTCTTGAGTTAGAACCAAGACCCGGAATGGCTACACGTAATATATCATTAACATTTTGTGCATTTATAAAAGATGAATCAATAACAATTATGCACAATAAAATTATTATTTTCTTAGCAACGTGCTTAAACATTTTTATTTTCTCCCACCGTTGTTTCTGCTGCCGTCATTGTTTCTAACATTATTTGAATTATTGTTTGAACTTTGACGTCCTGAATTATTTGAATTAGTTGAGGAGCCGGAATCGCTGGATTTTCTTACACCGGTATTTTGATCCTGGTTTGAATTGTCTGAATTATTGTTGGAATCTTTACTTACTGTAGGAGGTGGAGTAGATAGAACTTCTCCCCTCGTTCCCTGACCACTTCTTCCGTCTCCACTGTTTCTTATATTATTAATATTATTATTTCTATCTCTTTCATATTTATCATTACTTACATTTGAAGTTGGAGATTCAATTGTAAACCACCAGGGGTAATCATAAAAGTAATAGTAATCATCACTATAGTATCTACCATAGTATTGATAATCGCTTTCGTTGGGGAGTTCTTCTTCCGGAGTCCAGATTACAGTATAACACCCTGAAATAAAGAACGAGATTACAATTGCTATCGAAAGTATTAGTCTATTAAGAGATTTCATTTTCTTCACCTTGTTCTTTTCCCACCCGAATTATTACTCCCCCTGTTCCCGCTTCTGTTTTGCGGAGGATTGGAATTTCTCTGGGTCGGTGTATTATTCTGGGGTGGATTATAAGTCTTTTGCGGAGGTGAGTAAGTTTTAGGAGAACTATATTTCTTTTCCTGCTTTACTCCACTCTTTCTTTCAGTTTGCTTATTCCTGTTTGTAGATGTCTTATTTTCAGGTCTTTTGTAATTCGAATCATAATTTCTCTTAGTATTGTTTTTCTTAATTGTAACGGGTGGATTTTTTCTCTCGTTAGTTGTTTTATTTTTTACAGTATTTTTATCTCTTGTCCTTTTCTCAATCGGAGGCTCATTTTTCATTTTTCTGATACCGGTATTTCCGGTTCTGTCGGAGACACCTGTCCTGGTCGGATTCTTCACATTAATGTCATCTCTCTGGCGAATTCCAGAGGTCTTAGATATTCTTGTATCATTTCCTCTTGTTAAAGTACCTCTTGTTGTGTAACTCGATCTTAAACCGTCGTTGTTACGCAGCCTTAACCCTGTATTGGTTCTTTCACGGTATACACCATGATTAGACGACCAATGTCCGCCATAATATGGGTAAGCGAAGACTGGCAAATAATATCCGGGATAATAATAGTTTGTATAGTAAGAAGGATAATAGTAGTATGACCCACACCAAGGCCAGTAATAGTAGGAGTCCCAATAATACGGGTCATAATATGAGTAACCGAAATGAATTCCAAAACTGACTGAAGGATAATATCCCCAATAATATCTATGGTGAAAAGGATAAGAACCGTAGTAATAGTTATTTATTTCATCAGTCTCATCTTCATAATACTCTTCATTGTTATAAGTTTCTTCATCAGAGTAGTATTCGCTTGTATCTTCATAACTATCGTAATATTGATCTTCCCGGGTTGTTACCTTCTCCTCATCTTTTTGGTAATCATAATCACGCATTGCAAGCTGGGTATAACAACCGGTAAGTAAGAATGAGGCAAGCAAAAAAGGAATATATAGTTTTAGATTTTTCATTTTAACACTCCATGTAACACTTAAAAACTAAGTAAATATTGGCAAAAATTAAGCCCGATTAAAGGAATAAAAAAGTACCGGTTTCAATTGAAATTCCTTATTTATTGTTTTGCATATGTATATAAAATTAAACTTACTTGTACATTATATAAGACAAGATCAGTTTGAAGAAGGTTTTATTGTGGGAAATACTCAGAAAATGCTTTTTATATATTCTATTCGTAAGGCACGGTCGGCAGTACTCGGGTTCCATTTTTTATTATCCAGCAGGTCTCTTAAATCAAATCCAATTGTAAAGCCATCTCCCAAAGCCCATCGTATGCCGGCATTAAGATAACCGTTGCCTTCACCAAAGATTTTTGTTGTGTTATCATTCAAAGTAAAATCATAATCGAGAATTAAAGAAATGTTTGGACCTAATGTTTTTTCAACACCTCCCATAAGGTTAACAAAATTATCTCCATCTTCTCCTTCAAGTGAATAGTTGGCAGTTGCATGCAAGCATAAATAACCGAGCAGCTCAAAATTTTTGCTGACTGCAGCAAAAAATCCGGGGGATTTTATCGCATACCTTTTTGCAGAGTCAAAATATTCCCCTTTACCCTGCGAATCAAACCCTAAAGTTATTGAGGGAACTGTGACGGATTCACTAATGATTCTTGCCCTGACATTTATGCCCGGCAATTTATACCAGTCCGGGGTTCCTGCACCAATTACGTTGCTGCCGCCATAGGAGATTCCGAAACTAATATTATCGAAAACTCCAACTTCAATTTTTGAGATTAATACCCCGTTGGGCAAAATATCTGCAACTACACCTACGAATCCTTTATCCAAAATTCCGGCTGTTGGCATGTCGATGAGAAAACGGTATTCGTACTTTGCTTTATCCCCGGCTGCACCTTGAGCCAAAATCGTCAAATGAGGAATTAAGAAAAGAAGAATTGCGAATTTTTTCATGGTCTGTTAAAAGTGATAAAAAAATAATAAATCAAACTTAATAAAAATTTAGGTATAATTTGGATATACGGGAATTTCTACAATTGTCGGCAGAAGAGAGAATTCAGATTTTATCTGTACAACAACTTTGCCGCTTTCTGATTTAGCTTTTAAAATAAGTGTGCCGTTTTGTTTATCAATCTTAATAATTTCGACTAGAGAAATTCCTTCTACAATCTCAAAATCTGCCGTTACAATTCTGAATAATGCTTTCCATCCAAAAGAATTTAAAGGAACAACTGAAACAATAACTTTTGACTGATTGTCTGTATATAGAGCTTTGGGCTCTGCAGTTACGGTAATCTCGTAAATATTAATAAGATATTGATAAAAAAGTAGTCCTGAGATTAAAAACGATATTATGACAATACTATAAATATTTATTTTCCTTTTATTCACTCTGACCTTGAATATTCCTGTTAATGGCTTCCAGTTTTTTAATCCTTAATATAAAACTTTTTAGGTTATTGATTATTTGAATTACAATTGAATCCGGTACGCCATCATAATGCTTGGATTTAAATCGCATGTCGCATTGGTCATTAACATAATCTATTACAATAAACTTCCTCTCTTCATTTAAAACAATTTCAGTTGAAAAGAAATCTAATTCTGTTATCCGGGAAATAATTCTCGTTTTATAATGAAGTCTTCTCAAACCGAATTCTAACATTTCTTCTTCACTAAGTTCGTGATAAATATGAGTTTTATCATCCCACCAGACTGCAACGGGTTTTCCAAAAGCCCAGAAACAGCGGAACCAGGCTCTTCTTCCTTCAAGAATAGTTGGATAGATTTTTTCCTGTAATATATATTTGTCGTTACTATTGATTATTCTCTGCTGTAAAATTTCCATAAGTGTTTCGGCACCAGTAACAACGCCGACTCCACCACCTGTTGTGTTACAAGGTTTTATTATAAATGGTCTCCCAAGGCTCGATAAATCTTCTACGGTTAATTTTATATTTTCAAACTCGTTTCTAGGTGGGATAATTATTGAATAAGGAACGTTCAAACCTGCATTAATAAATTCCAGGTGCATACTTGCTTTATCAATAGCATTATGAACCTTTTTATAGGGATTTATTATTGTTGTTTTTCTTCTTGTAAGGATTTTTGCAATTTCTTCAAATGAAGGTTCTGCATCCGAAGCCCGGTCAAGATAAAATCTGAAAAATAATTTTCTCTCCCGAACCTTCTCAGTAACTTCATCAATATTATGTCCCTGAACCACGAAAGTTGATAAACCGGCTTTATGTAAAATTTCTTCAATGAGATTAATGAAGTCTGTATCATATTCCCAAACAAAAGCTAAACCGAGGTCAAATACTTCCATTATTCTACCTGCTTTATGCAAAAATATAGTTTAGTATATTTGCAATCAACTTCAGCAAATTGTTGCGGTGGTTGCCGGGATTATATCCTGTAAATTATTTCGTCCGAAATTGATTGACCTTGTTATTAAAGTAGTTGAGTAATATTTTTCAAGCGAGATATGACAAAAATATTTTTAATTATAATACTTGCATCTCTGGTTGCAGGCTGTTCTTCGCAAAAAGAAGTAATGTCGGAGGAAACTCAGGTTTCATCGTATGATGAGGAGCAGACTAATAAAGAGAAAGAGGCTTTGGTACATTTTATTAATGGTTCGGTATTGGAATCGAAAGGTGAATATGCCGAGGCTATCTTAGAGTTCCAGGATGCGCTCAGGCTCGATTCGGATGCAGGGATTCATTATGCACTCGCAAAGAACTACAGGATAATAAATAAAATTCCACCTGCGCTTCAGCATAGTAAAAAAGCGATTGAATTATCACCATTTAAAGTCGAGTATTATGATTTACTTGCAGATATATTTTCCTCTGCGCACCAGTATGATTCGGCTGCTGCAGTATTGGAAAAGATAATTGAAATTGATTCAACCCAGATTGACTCTTATTACAAGCTTGCCAGGATATATGAAAGCTCAAAACCATTACAGGCTATTACAATATATAACAAGCTAACTGAAATTATCGGTCCCGAGTGGAGTATCTTGATACGTGTAGCCGAACTCCAGGAGAACCTGGGTAGCCTTGATAAGGCTGCAGAAGCAATTGAAGAGTTGCTTACTATTGATCCTTCAAATACCGCCGTTCAAAAATTACTATCGGAAGTTTATACCAGAGCCGGGAAATATGATGACGCATTAAAAATAATTAGTGAGATTATTGAATTAACACCTGATGATTTCGATGCAAGAGAAAGGAAAGCACAAATATTAATTCAACAGAATAATTGGGAAGCCGCAGCTAATGAGTTTAATTATATTCTTGAGAAACCTGATATTTTGCTGGAAACAAAGATTAGGGTAGGCGCATCTTTTTTTGCGCAATCTTTTAAAGACTCAATTATGCTTGGTTATGCAAAACAACTTTTTGAAAAAATAGATAAAGATACCAGCTACTGGCAGGTTAAAATGTATCTCGGGGCAATTTCTTTAGCAGAAAAGAATGACAGCGTTGCGCTGAATTATTTTGATGAGGTTAAAAATCTTGCTGAACAAAATACACAGGGCTGGACACAGTTAGGGGGATTATTTTTTGACAACCGTCATTATAGTGAAGCTATTACTTTAATGAATGAAGCACTCGAACTTTTTCCACAGGATTTTGTGGTCAACTTACTTTTGGGTCTGTCGCTTGCTCAGTCAGACAGGCATTCTGAAGCTAAGGAATATCTTAAAACCGCTATAGATATTAATCCTAATGATGTAATAGCATTATCTGCTTATGGATATTCTTTAAACCAGCTTAGAGAAAATGATGAAGCAATTCTTTATCTTAAAAGAGCATTGGGAATTAGTCCTAACGATGTAAATCTTTTAGGTACTCTCGGGTTGATATATGATTCACTTAAAATGTGGGAGGAATGCGATAAAACTTACGAACATGCATTAGGAATAGATTCATCGAATGCGACAGTAAATAATAATTACGCTTACTCATTATCTGAAAGAGGCGAGAAATTAGATTTAGCTTTGGAAATGGCTAAGCTGGCTATAGAAAAAGAACCTGATAATTCTTCCTTTCTTGATACAATAGGATGGGTTTATTATAAACTTGGTAATTATGAAGAAGCTAAAACTTATCTTGAGAAGGCTTTGGAGATAAGTGGGGAAAGACCTGTAATGCTCGATCACCTTGGCGATATTTTATTTAAGATGGGGAAAAAGGAACTTGCTGTAGAACTTTGGCAGAAAGCATACAAGCTCGATTCATCTAATATAGATTTAAAAAATAAAATTGAAAAAGGAGAAATTTGAGAAAAAGTTTACTAATATTATTTATTGTAGCGGAGATTTCTTTTTTAATCCTTCCGGGATGCGTGCCTTCAAAACCGACCGACGAGGTAGAAATTCTTCCTTCCGAAAGACTGATAAACAAGCTTGAAATTAATCGCCGGAGAATAAAAAGTTTTGAAGGTAGCGGAACAATATCCGTTAGAAACGGAAGTATGAACCAGAGCGTATCTTTCAGGATTGTACTCCAAAAACCCGATTCACTTTACTTAACTATGCTTGGTCCATTCGGGATTGAACTTGCACAGGCTTTAGTAATGGAAAACAATTTCATTTTCTACGATGCAATAAATAATATGGCATACGAAGGAGAAGTCGATAGCGACATACTGAACCAGATATTTAAAATAAATTTAACATTTAATGAGTTGATGGATGCGTTTATAGGTTCGGTTAACCTCACCGATAATCTCTACCGTCCGCCGGCAAAGTATGATATTGATTATGACAAATATGTTCTGACTTATATTGACTCTGATACTCAACGAAAAACAATATACCGTGTTGACATTCGTGAGCTTGGTATTACAGATTACCAGGTTTTAGACAGCGATGGGGAAGGACTTCTAGAAGGTAAATATTCAAAGTTTGAATTACTTGAAAATGTTGCTGTCCCGTATAAAATTGAACTGCAAAATAAAAAATATAACCAGCAGGTTTCTGTTGATTATAAGCACATGGTTGTGAACAAAAGAGACATCGTTATCGATTTTAAAGTTCCCGACGATGCAACGATAATACAATGGTAAAAAATCTCCCGGTTTACATATCCTTATTAATAATACTCTTTACAGGTTTTTCCTTTTTACAGCAGGATGATATAACCAAAAGAAAAACGGAACTTCAGAACATCC
>MGZZ01000145.1:13199-13453 GCA_001802795.1 Ignavibacteria bacterium GWC2_36_12
GAAAAGCTCAATGATTTAGATAGTCTTGATGGTGTTGATTACCTACTCACCGGCTATAAATTGCCGAAAACAGAGGGAGAGTGGTTTACCGCTGAAGCCTACTTTGATCTCAAAGATATTAACGTCGATGGCGATACTTTGTACTTCTCTTTGGAAGTACCACAGATTGCTAAATACGGCGGGGAGTTGGAAATTGACTATTTAGATATTAATGTAGGCACCAAAGAAGCTCTAGTAAAAACAGAAAAAATAAC
>MGZZ01000146.1:0-12286 GCA_001802795.1 Ignavibacteria bacterium GWC2_36_12
GAGGGCGATGTTACTGCTACGTTAAGCGATGTTACAAGTTTAAGAATATTTCATAGAGTTGGTGATGAAGATTTTAGAGCTGATACAGTTACCGCTCAACTCGGTATAGATAATATTACCGCAGCAGAGCAACCACTGCCGGTCGAGTTTATTGCATTTAATGCTGTTACTGAAGGCAGCTCGGTTAATCTGTCGTGGACAACTGCAACAGAAATAAATAACCATGGATTTGAAGTTCAAAGAAAAATAACGGAAGATACTGAATGGATAACGAGAGGTTTTGTAAAAGGAGAAGGCACATCGACAGAAAAGCATAATTACAGTTTTGTAGAACAAAATGTTCCGGAAGGAAATTATGCTTACAGGTTGAAGCAGGTTGATTACTCAGGCATATTCAGTTATTCCGATATCATCGAAGTTAATGTTGGAGTAAGCCGATTTTATCTAAGCCAGAATTATCCTAATCCGTTTAACCCGGTTACCACTATCAAATATTCATTACAGCAGACCGGTTATATAACTTTGAAAGTATTTAATACCATCGGTGAAGAAGTAGCAACTCTTGCAAGCAATGTTGAAGAAGCCGGTTCCCATGAAGTTGGTTTCGATGCTTCAGCTTTAAACAGCGGTGTATATTATTACAGGCTTGAATCCGGTGGCTTTTCTGAAACTAATAAGATGATACTTATTAAGTAATTTTCAGCCCCGTTTTCGGGGCTTTTTTGTTAGCTCTCTAAATTTTACCCTCAGGATAAAGAACCCGGGACATATTTTTAAAATAGTCTTTGAGATAACCCGAAGTTAAAAGTTGGTGGAAGCAGGAATAAACTAAGAAATTATGGAACGTAGAAGATTTGGTAAAATTATTAGATAGTTAGCTTATTGCTTTTTTGGGGTAATCCATATAACTTATAATATCTGATGTTAAATGTTTTTCAAGGTGGGCAAATGATAAAAAACCTACGTAAAGAGAAATCCATTTCTACCTATTTTCAAAAAAAACTTGTTAAATGATTAAAAACAAAGGGGGAACAAACTTTGTTGCAATTAGTAAATATCATTAATAATTTAAAAGAAAAATAGGTTTTTTGTGTTTAATCAAAATCAAAATAAATTCATTTTAGATAATGATAAGGCATTGGCTGCATTGCTTTATGTATTACAAAAGGTGAAAAATCTATATAATATAATGAAAGTTATTTACTTTGCCGATAAGGAACACTTGAGTAAATATGGTAGATTAATTTATGGCGAAACATATAAAGCAATGAAAAGTGGACAAGTACCAAGTAGAATGTATGATATGATTAAATTTGTTAGGGGCGAGGGTACAGTATTTTTTGACAACAAAATTAAAGAAATGTTTGAGGTTAAAGGAAATGACGTGGTAGCAAAAGAAAAACCAAATGTTGGTTATTTAAGTGAATCTGATAAAAAAGTTCTTGATAAAGCCATAGATGTGTATGGGAAAACCCATTATATAAATTTATTTAGAAAATCGCACAAAGATAGTGCTTATAATGAAACAGAACTGAACCAAGAAATTACTTTAGACAAAATAATTAATTCGTTAGATAATAAGGAGACGGTCAAAAAATATTTAGAAAATCTTTATTGTTAAATGGCTTTCTCATTTAAGGAGGGAGATATAATCTATCTCAAGAAAGTCCCCTATACCAATCACCCCAAATATCAACTAACCCTAAACATCGAAAAAGAATTATTTTTCGTTATTAACTCTGATATCAATAATACGATTGCTATAAATAGTGATTTTAAAAATTGTCAGGTTGTCCTAAGCAAATTACCAAATCATAACTTTATGCCGAATGATACTTCGTATATTGCCTGTCATCAACTTGCTCCTAAAATTCGTTGTGATGAAATCGAAAAAATGATAAAAGTAAAGGAAGCAGAAGTAATTGGGAAAATAGACGAAGCGACATTAGAAAAAGTGAAAGACACAGTCCTAAATTATAGTAGATTGACCTTAACGGGCTTTGAGATTCTATATATTAAAGAGGGGCTCGATAAAGTAAATAATTGAAACTGAGACACCACCAAAAGTTGTGTTATCGGAATTTCTTTATTATATTCTTTTGGGGATCGTCAATTTTTAGACTCCCTTAAAGTGATTAAGTCATACTCTTGGGGGCTTAATCGTATTAATAAACAAAATCCTTGAGGGGCATTTCAATTTTGAAATGGAGGGCAAAATGGGCAAAAGTCTTTTTCTATCTATCTTTTTGTTATCCTCATCGGTATTTTCTCAAAATTGCTGGATTAATGAATTTCATTATGACAATGATGGTACTGATGCCGGAGAATTCATTGAGATTGTGTTACAAAATCCTTCTTCATATACTCTTACTGATTTTACAATTTCACTATATAACCAGGGAGTGGTGTATGATACAAAAACATTAGGTCAATATAGCTTTAGCCAAGTTGATCCTACTGATAATAGTTTTTCGTATTATTACCGCGATTACAGCCCAATTCAAAATGGGGCATCGGATGGAATATGCTTGGATTACCAGGGAACAGTAGTATTACTCATAAGTTATGAAGGAACTTTTGTTGCTACTGATGGTCCGGCAAATGGACAAACTAGTGTTGAAATAGGTATAACTCAATCTAGTACAACTACACCTTTAGGAAGTTCAGTAGGATTAACTGGTAATGGTACCCAGTATAATAATTTTTCGTGGACAAATTTTGATGCATCGGCGACCAAAGGAGGACCCAATACTAATCAACTGCTTCCAGTTGAGCTCACTTCTTTTACAGCATTAGTGAATGGTGGTCAAATTCATCTCAGTTGGAAAACTGCAACTGAAATAAACAATTATGGGTTTGAAGTAGAAAGGAAAGAAGATAAAGGTGAATATCACACGATAGGATTTGTGAAGGGATCTGGAAACAGTAACTCAGAAAAAGAATATGATTATATAGATAACGGTGTTTCATTTGCCGGTAAATATCAATATCGCTTAAAACAAATTGATACCGATGGATCGTTTAATTATTCTGGGGTTGTTGAAGTGAGTTTAACCGCTCCATTGAAATATAATCTTTCTCAAAATTATCCTAATCCTTTTAATCCTGTAACAGTAATAAACTATACAATACCGGAAGCCGGAAAGGTAAAGGTTTTTCTCTACAATATAATTGGAGAAACGGTGTTAACTCTTGTGGATGAATTCAAAGAAGCCGGAACTTATTCCGTAGTATTAAATGGAAGAGGACTCAGAAGCGGAACTTATTTTTATAAGCTTCAAACAAAAAATTTCACGGAAATTAAAAAGATGATAATTCTAAAGTAAAATCCAAAACAATCTTAAAAACTTATGGGAGGTTCTTATGAAAAAGGCAATATCACTTTTTCCTTTTCTATTCTTTATCACTGTTTGTACACAGGCAGCAACAATTAATATTGATGTAGCTGACTTTGCATTTACGCCTTCTGATATTGTTGCCCAGGTTGGCGATACTTTAATTTGGACCCAATCGGGTGGTTCTCACACAACGACCTCTGCTTCTGTTCCCGGGGGTGCTTCTTCATGGAATTACACTTTTACAGGCTTGGGAGATACATTCACTTACATTGTATCAGTACCGGGAGATTACACATTTATATGTTCTAATCATCCGGATCAGATGACCGGGACAATAAGAGTTGCTGATAATGTTCCACTCCTCGAAAACTTTGACTACACTGCAGCAGACACACTTGCAAAAGTCAGCCAATGGCAAAATCATAGCGGTACAGGTACATTCTTTTTAGTTGAGAGTGGAAACCTTGGTTATTCCGGCTATCCTTCATCTGGAGTCGGTAATTCTATACATGTAAATGGAGGCTCCGGCTCAAGAGAAGATGCAAACAGAATTTTTAGAGTACAATCAACTGACGTATATGCATCGTTGCTTGTTAATGTCCAAACTGCAGCAACAACAGCCGATTATTTTTTTCACCTTGCTGCAATATTTCCTACCAGTACGTTCAGAGGGAGGGTTTTCATTAAAGACGATGGGTCAGGGAACTTAAAATTTGGAATCAGCAAAGGCAGCTCATCTGAGATTTCATTTGGACCGGAAGATTACCTCTACAATACGACATATCTTCTTGTGTTAAAATATGAAGTGGTTGGTGATCTTTCCGGGACGGACGATTTGATCGAACTTTATATTAATCCTGTATTATCTGATCCTGAGCCATCAAGTGCTGATGCAACAAGTACCGATTCTGCTTCCGATAATCCCGTTGGAGGTATGGCTTTAAGACAGGGAAGCTCGGCATATTCCGTTCAGATCGATGGGATAAGAATAGCTACTTCCTGGAATGATATTGTACCCGTTGAATTGACCTCGTTTACAGCAACATATCAAAACAATGGAGTATTGTTGAAGTGGACAACAGCAACCGAATTGAATAACCTTGGATTTGAAGTTGAAAGAAAACAAATAAATGAAAGCTGGAATAAAATATCATTCCTTCAGGGGAACGGAACAACAACAGTTCCCAATTACTATTCCTATTTTGATTGCGATCTTACTTCCGGAAAATATCAGTACAGGCTGAAGCAAGTTGATCTTGATGGTTCTTATGAATATTCAAATGTTATCGAAGTTTATGTCCATCCCTCAATCAGTTTTGAACTAACCCAGAACTATCCTAATCCTTTTAACCCTGTCACCATAATAAAATATTCTTTGCCGCAAACCGGTTATGTAACTTTAAAAGTTTACAATACAATCGGTGAGGAAGTTGCAACTCTTGTAAGTAACGTTAAAGAAGCCGGCTCTTATGAATTGGAGTTTGATGCTTCAGGTTTAAATAGCGGAGTATATTACTACAGGCTTACAGGAGACAATAGAATGGAAGTAAAGAAGATGCTATTGCTTAAGTGATAGAATAAAATAAGAGATGACATCTTTTCATAAGGTGTCATCTCTTAAGGAAACATTTCCTGATTTTAATTAACAGATTACTGAAACAGCACAAGTACAAAAGTACAGGTAAGAATTACGCCATAATTAATTTTCAGACTTTCGTATTTCATATTTAATGCTTTTCTTTACAATATTGTTTTAAAACGGAAGGCTTATGAAAAATATCTTAATAATAATTCCAACCTCATTCTTATTGTTATTTGTTAATATTTTATGCTGTTCTTCTCAATCCGATTCTGTTAAAGAAAAAGACAATTCCGGTACAAACTTTGTGACTGGTAAAATTTTAATGGCTCAAAATGAACCTTTTACGGAACTTGCATTAGTCACAGATAACTCAGTTTATTTGCTCGATTGTCCTGATGAAATAAAAGAAATTATTTATAACAACCAGGGGAAGACGGCTAAAGTATATTACAGTAATGTTTCTAAAAATGAAGAATCGGTCAGGGTACTCAAGGTTGATAAAGTTGAAATTATAAATAGTAATTCTAACGATTAATATATATAGAGAGTAAGTTTAATTTAAATCTGAGAATGATATGTACAAAATTTCCTTTCTTACAATTATCATTTTGGCGGTTATGGTTTATGGTCAGAAGACAACGAAGAACCTGGTAAACGAAAAATCTGCAGGTAGCTATGCAATTGCAGGCAGCGACCTTTTAAGAGATGAAGATTTCAAAGTTGCACAATTTTTAAAAGATAACCCGGATTTTTTTTCACAAAGAAAAATGATGAAAGCTTCGGCATGGAATTTTACTGTCGGTTCTGCCAAATCATGGCGTGCGGTTGATTTCACAAATAATAATACAGAATACTGGGTTGCTTCTACCTGCAGAGCTGTTGGGACTAACTGTTATATTTTTGTGGCAGACGATGTATGGGAAAATACTGTCGATCAAAATTCGGTTGATGCAGTAGCCGATGCTTTTGATAATAGTACACCTGCGAATCCCAATAAAGGAATATATCAGACCAACGCCGAATCTTTCGGCAATCCTCCAGATGTAGATAATGATACGAAAATAATAATTCTTATTCTCGATATAAAAGATGGTTATACGGGTTCAGGTGGGTATGTAGCGGGCTATTTCAGTTCTGCTAACGAAACAAGAATAATCGATGCTGCAGAAATTTATTTTATGGATGCAAACCCAACAGACCTTAAAACTAGCGGCGGATTAAACTCGGCATTAAAGACTGCAGCACATGAATTTCAGCATATGATAAACTGGAATTATCATAAAATAAATCCCGAGCTTACATTCATTAATGAAGGTTTATCCGAGGCTGCAGAAATAGTATGCGGGTATGGGGCAAGTATGCAATCTTTATATTCAAATGAGCCGAACCATTATCTTTTCGATTGGCGAACTAACGACTACACTCTTGTATTAAATGATTATGCCAGAGCCCAGCGTTTTTTCCTCTATCTTATGGAACAGTTTGGTGTTGAATCATTAAAATCTTTTGTCCAGGCTTATAGCAATTATGGGTTGGCAGGCATTTCAGGATTGGAAAAGATTTTAGAAAATTATTCTACATCGCTCGGCAAAGTTTTTCTGAATTTTAGCATTGCCAACGGGTTAAATGATTTAGCTGTTCATAATGCATATGGCTATTCTTATCAGCCCTTACCTTATACTACGGGAAGTACATTTTATAATCCAAACATAAATGCAACCTCAAGTACATTGCGTAATCTTGGAGCAGAGTATTTTACTTTTTCAGGGTCTTCTGACCTGAATGCAACTTTCACTTCGCCTGGCAGCAACATTATCGTTAAAGCTTTAGAGATAGGAACAACATCTTCAAGAGTTGTTGATGTCCCTCTAAATACGACCTTTAGCGAACCGGAGTATCCTTCTACTTACAGTACAATTCGTTTTGTTGCAATAGATACTAACCAAACTTCTACACAAGCTTATCAATACCAGGCATCCGGTACTGTATCCGGGGAAGTAACGGAATTTAAATGGGACGGAACCGAACCCGTTGGATACCTGAATTTGCCTGCCGGAGATACTGTATGCGTTGTGTTTGATGCATTCAATGGTGGAGTACTCAATTCAGTAAAGGTTGGTCTGAGACAAGCAGGTTCTATTAACGGCGGTGTGTGGGCATATGGGTCTAATGGTTCTCCTTTAAAGACAAAGCTTGCCGGTCCTTTTACTGCCACAATTTTAACAACACCGGGTATTCCCTATCCTGTACCATGGTCTAATTGGGCAACAATAGATTTAACATCTGAAAACATTTCAACGGACCAGTCGTTTGCCGTTGCCTTTGCAATTCCTTCTTCAAACGATCCCAAAGTAATGGTTGCAGAAGCGGAGGGAACTGATTTTGCGAACAGTCTGACTTATGATGTTGGAAATTCGGGATGGCTATTTTACGTTTCAGAAAACAATACTACTTATCAATATCTTATCCGTGCTTATGTGAGCTTAACAACTGGAATTGAAGATGAAGAAATTGAATTAACCCCTAACAGTTATTCATTATCGCAGAATTATCCGAATCCTTTCAATCCTTCAACGACTATCGAATATCAAATAGCCAGGGATGGATTTGTAAATCTAAAAGTCTATGATGTTTTGGGCAGGGAAGTTAAAATCCTTGTTAATGAATTTAAGACTAAAGGGAAATACAATGTTATCTTAAACGCTGAGGGATTAACAAGTGGAATGTATTTCTATAAACTGGAAGCAGGAAATATTAAAGAAGTAAAGAAGATAATACTTATCAAGTAATCGCTTTAACTCCCGTAATTAAAAGCCGGGCTTTTTTGAACGCTAAATGGTAATAATAATTTCGTAAATAAGTGAATTGCAATATTTCCCTATTGTTTATAATTTTGCTTTTAACAAAATACAACAGATACTAACTTATCGAATGATATATGATAGGATATGTAAATTCTAAAAGGGAAACAAGAAGATTAGGTGGTGAAGCATTCAGGGCAAAGCAGAGAAGAAATAAAATTATATTTGGAATTTTTGGGGTGCTTGGGTTTTTGTTGCTTAATATTGTTTTATATATACTAACCGGCTTCTGAGTTACTTCTACATTATTCATATTTCTTCGTTTTATAATATTGAAACGGACTCGAATTAAGACTATATTATTACTTCCAAATCCTGTATTTGAATGAAAAAGAACAACGTTTACATAGAAACTTATGGCTGCCAGATGAATCTTGCCGATACCGAGATAGTTCTCGGTATTTTACAGAACTATGGGTATGCAATTACAAAGGAAATAGAGAACGCAGACGTTGTATTATTAAATACATGCAGTATCCGTGAGAACGCAGAGCAAAGAATTTATGGGAGACTCGGAAATATTAAAACAGCTAAGAAAGATAATCCCAATTTAGTTATCGGTGTGTTGGGATGTATGGCTGAAAGACTCCGGAAAGATCTTATTGATGAAAAGAAAATGGTAGACGTTGTCGTTGGTCCTGATGAATACAGGAGATTGCCGGAACTTATCGATACTGCATTTGGTGGTGAAAAAGGAATCGGCGTCAGGTTGTCCAGGACTGAAACTTATGATGATATAGTTCCTTACCGTGAAGAAGGATTAACGGCTTGGCTTTCTGTTATGAGAGGATGCGATAAATTCTGTACATTCTGTGTCGTACCTTTTACAAGAGGACGCGAGAGGAGCAGGTCTCTTCAATCTGTTGTAAATGAAATTGAGCAGCTTTCTGGCAGAGGTTTTAAAGAAGTAACTCTTTTAGGACAGAATGTTAATTCATACCTGGATGAAAAGAATGATTTTGCCGATCTCCTTGCTGCTTGCGCTGAAGTCGATAGATCGATAAGAATAAGATTTACTACTTCCCACCCGCAGGATTTATCCGACAAACTGCTTTTTACAATTGCAGAGCATTCCAATATTTGCAATAACATTCATTTGCCTGTTCAGTCCGGTTCAAACAGGATTTTGAAACTGATGAACAGAACTTATACGATTGAACATTATTTAAATCTTATCGATAAAGCGAGAAAAATAATCCCCGGTGTCAGCTTCTCAACCGATATTATTTCGGGATTCCCTACGGAAACTTATGAAGACCATGTTATGACACTCGATATATTGCGGGAAGTTAAATATGACGGAGCTTATATGTTTAAGTATTCTGCACGAGAAGGAACAAAAGCTTATAACATGCAGGATGATGTACCCGATGAAATTAAAACAAAAAGACTCCAGGAAATTATTGAGCTGCAGCAACAAATCTCTTTTAAGATTAACCAGGGATTGATGGGAAAGGAAGAGACTATTTTAGTTGAAGGCTTCAGCAGGAAATCGGATAAATTTTTGTCTGGCAGGTCAGACACAAATAAGGTTGTTATTATTCCTTTCGATGAAATTATTAAGCAAGGTGACTACGCAAAAATAAAAATTAACAGGGCAACGCACGCTACTTTGTTCGGGGAGTTGATAGAGAAAATAATTTCAGAAGAAAAATTTGCTCTAACAGCATGAAAGCGTTGGATTTAAAGCGTCAAGTATCCGGAATCAGTTTTTTAACTTTAACCTTTTTTCTTTTAATCCTTCCTGTCTCACATTTATATTCCCAGGATGTCGATATCGTCTCTTATTTAAAACAAATTGAAAGCGGGGAAAAATCTGAAGTAGAAGAAAAATTACCGGGACTAAAAAAAGACTATCCTAATAGCCCTTCGGTAATGTTCCTGGAAGGAGTGTTAACACAGAATGGGCAGGAGGCAGTAACGATCTATACAAAAATAGTAACTCATTATCCTTATAGTAAATATGCGGATGCAGCTCTTTACAGGATTTACTCGTACTATTATGCTCTCGGTTTGTATGACACGGCAAAAAATCATTTGAACAGGCTTAAAAAAGATTATCCGCAATCCCCCTATATTAAAATTGCAGAAAGAAATATTCCCTCAGAAAATGAATTTTCGTCCGGGGAACAAAAGCCCGATGAAAAAAAGCAATTAGATTATAAATATACTATCCAGGCAGGAGCTTTCGGCAAATTGGCTAATGCACAATCTTTAAAAAAAGATTTTGAAGATTCAGGTTTTTTTTCTGAAATAAAAGAGAAAGTTGTTGGTGGAACTACTTTCCAGGTGGTATATGTGGGTAAATTTGTTAATGAAGAAGAAGCAAAAAATTTTTTACAGGTTATAAATTCTGAATTTAAACTTGACGGTAGAGTTGTAAACATTGAGTAGGTAAATTGGAAATTAAATTTATAGGGACGGGGTCGGGCAAAACCTCTTTAAAAAGATATCATTCGTCTTTTCTTATTAATGCCGAGACATATAATCTTCTTGTAGATGCGGGCGATGGAATATCCCGTGCATTAATAAGGCAGAAAGTACCTTTCGGTACAATAAACGGAATTCTGTTCAGTCATCTTCATCCCGATCATTATTCCGGTTTACCGTCTTTAATTGTTCAAATGAAAATGAGTGAGAGAAAAGACTCTTTGGATATTTTTTGTCACGAAAGCCACGCTGATTTTCTGAAAGAGTTTCTCTACCAGTCATACCTCTTTGAGGAAAAGTTAGGCTTTAAGCTTAACTTCAAACCTTTTGAGCAAAAGAAAAAACTTGATATTTCTGCAGGTTTGAATTTTATAGCCCGTCAGAATTCTCACCTGGAACCAAATACCCGCTTAGATAAAAGCGGAAGACTATCCTTTATCTGCAACAGCTTTTTAATAAGAGTTAAAGGAAAGAATATTTTCTATACCGGTGATATAGGAGATTCTTCTGACTTGTTTCTCTTTGAAGAACAAAAGATAGACTTTATGATCAGTGAAATCACTCACGTTAGCATAGAAGAACTCCTTGATTCGTTCCGCAGGTTAAAGCTTGAAAAACTTTTTATTACGCATCTCAGTGAGGATGATGAAGCCCAGGTTTCAAAATTAAGTTACCAGCTTCCTTCTGCCGAAAGGCGCAAAATAGTTGCAGCCTTTGATGGGCTGAATATCAAACTCTGATCTTAACAAATCACACTGCAAATTATATTTAATAATGTTATGATTAATGCTATATTTAAGGCACACTATATTGCATTTTAGAGCGTAATTATAGATTTTGTCTGCAAAGATGACAATAGAACAATTCAAAAAACAATACGGAATAATTGGCAACACGAAGGAAATTAACGACCTTATTGATATTACAATGCAGGTTGCTAAATCGGAAATCTCTGTTCTTATTTATGGAGAGAGCGGGGTTGGAAAAGAAGTATTCGCCCAGGCAATCCACGGGTTCAGTAACAGGGCTGATAAGCAGTTGGTATCGGTTAACTGCGGTGCCATCCCGGAAGGTATTTTAGAGAGTGAGTTATTCGGACATAAAAGAGGATCATTTACAGGAGCTACAGACAGCAGGAAAGGTTATTTTGAAATTGCGGACGGCGGAACATTGTTCCTCGATGAAATAGCCGAGTTACCTTTAACTACCCAGGTGAAATTGTTGAGGGTAATTGAAACAAAAGAATTTATGCGACTTGGAGCCGAGACAGTTACTAAAGTAGATGTAAGAATAATTACGGCAACCAATAAAGACCTTCAGAAAGAAGTCGATGCGGGAAGATTCCGGGAGGACCTTTATTTCAGACTTAAAGCTGTAACTCTGGGTATTCCTCCCCTAAGAAAAAGAAGAAGCGATATAGCTCAGCTTGTAGATCATTTTATAAACTCTTATGCCGATGCAAACAAAAGGAGACCTCCCAAAATAACTGAAGATGCTTTGAATGTTTTGGAAAATTATCCCTGGCCGGGCAATATCCGGGAGCTAAAAAATACAATTGAGACTGCAATTGCTCTTGATCGTGATGATTTACTTGACGCATATGCATTTTCTTCTCTCCATAATGAACCGGTTGCCGAAATTAGTAACAGGAATCTTCCTATATTCCTTAAAAGAACCCCGGAAGAGGTAGACAGAGAACTAATGTATAGGGCATTATTTGAAATAAAGAAAGACCTGATCGAATTGAAAGACCTCTTTTACCAGAGGCAAAATGAAATTTATAATGAAAATAAACGCTCTCAGCAGCAAATTATTCCTCTGGATGAATTGGAGAAAGAAGCAATTAAGAGTGCTCTTGATGTAACCAGGGGAAATAAACGGAATGCTGCAAAACTACTTAAAATCAGTGAAAGAACCCTTTATAGGAAAATAAAGGAATATGAACTTTGAGAAATTTCAGCCAAAACAATAGTTTTTTTTATAAACGGTTACCCTTTAAGGGGAAATGCCTCCTCACATGGTTAAGCCTGCTATTGTTTATAACCTTCAGCCTGATTAATATTAGGTGTTGCATT
>MGZZ01000146.1:12461-22372 GCA_001802795.1 Ignavibacteria bacterium GWC2_36_12
CTATTCTCGAATGCACGATTACTTCTTTAAGCGATGCGCCATCTGTCGTTACGGCAGGTGAGAATGTAACTTCACGCAGAGTTACTATTTCGGTGAGAGTGGTGTACCGGGATCTGATTCAGAGAAAAGCTATTTATGATAAGAGTTTCTCTAATTACGGAGATTATCCGTCCGGTGGAACTATCGAGGAGAGAAAAGATGCAATTGAAACAGCTATTGATTTAATTTCGGAAGATATTCTTCTCGATACTGTTTCAGGATGGTAGAAAATTTTGTTTAATAATTTAGGACAAATTCAGTATGGATAATATAGTACTTGTAGGTTATTTTCTTTCTTTAACTATATTATTCGTTTTCGGCTGTCACGGCTTTATAATGATTTACTATCATAGAAAGTACAAATCTGTAAAGCCGTCTCCCAGGAATGATTTCTCTCCGGATTCAGTCGTTACTATTCAACTGCCGCTTTACAATGAGCTGTATGTTGTTGAAAGATTAATTGACTCTGTATGCGAAATCGACTATCCTAAAGAAAAACTTGAAATACAAATTCTTGATGATTCGACAGATGAAACTACACGAATAGTTCAGGAAGTGGTTGCGCAAAAAAAATTGGAAGGTTTTGATATATACCATGTAAGAAGAGAATCGAGGAAAGGTTTTAAAGCCGGGGCATTAAAAGAAGGGTTGAAAATAGCCAAAGGAGAATACATAGCTATTTTTGATGCGGACTTTATTCCACATAAAGATTTTCTTAAGAAAACACTTTCGTTCTTTTCCAATGAAAATATTGGAATGGTTCAGACAAGATGGGAACATATTAATGGAGATTATTCAATTCTTACCAAAGCCCAGGCTCTTGCTCTTGACGGTCATTTCGTTATTGAGCAGACAGTTAGAAACAAAGCAGGTTTCTTTATTAATTTTAATGGAACCGGCGGAGTATGGAGAAAGGAATGTATAGTGGATGCAGGAAACTGGCAGGAAGATACACTCACTGAAGACCTTGATTTAAGCTACAGAGCTCAATTAAACGGATGGAAATTTATTTTCCTTAAAGATTTTACTTCGCCTGCCGAGCTTCCGTCCGAAATTAATGCATTGAAAAATCAGCAATTCAGGTGGACGAAAGGTGCAATCGAGACAGCTAAAAAAATACTCCCTTCTGTCTGGAAATCCAAGGTAGCATTAAGAGTTAAGCTACAGGCAACTTTTCATTTAACTAATAATATAGTATTCCCATTTATTCTTTTAGCTGCCATTTTGAATGTTCCCCTAATTTTTATTAAAAACAGTGGTACACACACGGCTTACTTTGCAATACTTTCTCTGTTTGTTCTGGCATTTGTAAGTTCGTTCCTGTTTTATTTGTACTCACAAAAAGATATAAGAACCGACTGGAGAAAAAAGATTGTTTTGTTCCCGATTTTTATGGCTGGAAGCATGGGCTTTGCGGTTAATAATTCACGTGCTGTTATCGAAGGATTGCTCAGCAGGAAAAGCGAATTTGTAAGAACACCAAAGTTTAAAGTTGTTGATAACAATGATTCATGGATCGGTAAAAAATATCTTAATACTAAGCTTGGTCTGTCCGTTATTGTAGAATTGATTATGGCTGTATATTGTTTAGTTGGAATCGCTTCGTCAATATACTTTGCCGAGATCGCTGCATTGCCTTTCCAGATTCTTTTCTTTACCGGTTTTTCTTTTGTTGCTTTTACATCGATTAAGCATGCTTTTGTTAAAAGATAAGGTAAAGTTTGTCTATAAAATCCGAACCTCTGTATAAAAATAAAATCAGGTTAGTATTCGAGTATAATAGGAAATCGCCTCTCTTTGCACGTATTGCAGATTGGGAACTGGAAAATAATAACCACGATTTAGCAATAGAAATACTTGAGGAAGGTCTCAGAGAATCCCCTGATTTTTCTACTCCTTATTTTATTCTTGGAAAAGTTTATAGCCGTAAAGAAGAATATGGCAAAGCGTTGAAATGTTTTAAAAAGGGAAGTGAGCTTATCGGCTCAAACAAGACTTATGAATTTTACCTTAGGGAGCTGGAAACCCTGAGAAGAGTTAAAACTCCATTTGAAATGCGCGGGATAAATATTCTTCAAAATACTGAAGAAAAAAAGAAGCAATTTTCAGGACTTGGTGATGAAAGGTCTTCCGGTTTTGAAGATAATCTCGACGAACTTGCAGAGAAGATTTCCCACGCAAAAATACCTGTCACCCCGGAAGAAAATAAAACGACTGATTTTGAAATAAATGATTTTTCGGACAGCAGTCTTATTGTATCAGAAACCCTGGCAAAAATTTATATTGCACAAGGCGAGCTGCAGGAAGCAATTGCTGTTTATGAAAAATTGAGTCAGAAAAACCCGGGGAAAGAAGAATATTTTTCTCAGAAAATAACCGAGCTAAAGTCAAAATTATCCTAAACTCATTGGGTTTACATTTTTCATATCTTCTTTATAAATGAAAAATCTCCGACCATTTAATAAATTACCAAGGAATTTTTATACACGTGACGTAATTACAGTTGCAAAAGAACTTTTAGGAAAAGTCCTTGTTAAAAAAGAGGGGAGAGAATTATTATCCGGACTAATTGTTGAAACAGAAGCATACGATGGCTCGGTTGACCAGGCTGCACATACTTTTATTGGCAGAACTAAAAGAAACGAAATTATGTTTAATTATGGGGGATATTTTTATGTTTATTTTACTTATGGAGCCCATTTTTGTTGTAATATTGTAACAGGAAAGAAGGAGGAAGGAACAGCCGTACTAATCCGTGCCGTTGAGCCTTTAACAGGAATAAAACAGATGACTGAAAACAGGTTTAATAAAACTTTAGTTAATGATAAAGAAAAGATAAATCTAACCAATGGACCCGGGAAAGTCTGCAAAGCATTTAATATTAACAAAGAGCATTATGGTTTGGATCTTACCGGCAACAGCGTTTTTGTTTTAGACAGACCACGTTTAAGTAATAAAGATATTGTTATTACAAAAAGAATCGGTATAAAAAAATCTGTTGATTTGCCCTGGCGATTCTTTATAAAAGATAATTCTTATGTTACCAAAAGATAATCTGCCGGTTGACAGCCTGATTAAGCCGGAAAATTTACTAATAGTAAGAACTGACCGGATAGGTGATGTTATACTCTCTTTGCCCTTAGCGGGAATTATAAAGAAGCATTATCCCGGATGCAGAATAACATTTTTAGTAAGAAACTATACAAAAGAACTCGTGGAAAATCATCCCTATATCGATGAAGTTTTAACTCTTAACGAAACCAATGGGAAAGTAAATCTTAAACAAAATATTTCTGCAATTAAAAGGTATAATTTTGATTCTTCTATTATCGTCTATCCTACTTTTTCAACTTCGTTAGTCATTTTTCTTTCAGGCATCAGGCATCGTATAGGCACGGGCTACAGGTGGTATTCAATTTTGTTTAATGAAAAAATCTATGAGCATAGAAGATATGCTGAAAGACATGAACTCGAGTTCAATGTAAATCTCTTAAGAAAGTTTAATGTCTTTGAAGAAATCACACCATCAAATGTGAAGTTTGATATTCCTATCAATTTAAGTAGCGATAATAAAGTCAATGAAGTTCTTCGCAAGAATAGCCTGGATGATAAAAAGCCCCTGGTAATTATTCATCCCGGAAGTTTGGGCAGCTCTGTTGATTTACCGATTTATAAGTTTAAAGAATTGGTTGAGCTTGTAATTAACAATACTGATTTTCAGGTTGTCTTAACCGGTAGCAGAAATGAAAGAAGTCTTTGCGAGGAATTAGTAATTGATAAAAAGATTAAAAATTTTGCCGGTGAGTTTAGTTTGTCAGAGATGATCAGTTTTGTTAATAAAGCAGATATTTTTGTTTCAAACTCAACGGGTCCCATTCACATTGCTGCTGCCCTTAATAAATATACGTTAGGTTTTTACCCAAAGCTTTTAGCTTGTTCAGCTAAGAGATGGGGTCCATACACTGATAAAGCGTTTGTTTTTACACCGGAAACCGAATGTGACAAATGCAGCAGGGAACAATGCAAAAATGCTGCTTGTATGAGCAGTATACAAATGCCAAGGGTGTTTGCAGAGATTGAAAAAATTTATAAGTTGATTACTAATATTGGAGATATAAATGTTCGTGAATGAGATTTTTATGATTTTATATTTGTTTGCCTTTTTATTTGATCCAAAGGTAGATGAGAAGGTTACACATGCTACCGATGGTTTCAGGAAGCTTAAAAATGAAGCTTTTAAAGAAGGAGAAAAACTTACTTTCGATGTTAAATATGGATTCGTTACTGCAGGCATCGCAACTATGAATATAGAAAGAATCAGGAGAATATCTGCCCGTAATGCATATCATGTAGTATTTGAGGTTAATACAGTTCCAAGTTTTGATTGGATATTCAAAGTAAGGGATAGGTATGAAACCTACATCGATGTCGAAGGACTTTTTCCCTGGCGGTTTGAACAGCATATAAGGGAGGGCAGTTTCAGCAGAGACTTTTCTGCTTTCTTTGATCAAAGGAAAGGAAAAGCCAAGACAAGCTCTGGTGAATATGATGTACCAGTCTATGTTAATGATATACTTTCTGCGTTTTATATTGCAAGAACGTTCGATTATTCCAATATGAAAATAAACGATATGATACTTCTCCATAATTTTTATAAGGATAAAGTGTACGATCTTAATGTCAGATATTTAGGTAAAGAGAGAATATCGGTTACGGCGGGAACGTTTGATTGTATAATTGTTGAGCCCCTTGTGCAGGAAGGCGGGTTATTCAAAAGCGAGGGAAGTATAGTAGTCTGGCTGTCTGACGATAAACTTAGGCTACCGATTAAAGTTAAAACAAAAGTAGTTATCGGTTCTATCGATGCAGAACTAACAAAGTACGAGGGGCTGGCAGGGAAATTAACATCGAAAAAATAATTGTTAAGTAATAAATCCTAACCTATCTGCCAGGCGGGAAATATTTTATATATATAATTTTATTATGCAAGAAGAAAACAATCCGAATATTCAGCCTGAAAATAAAAAAGGAATTCGAAATTACTTTGATGATCAGATAATAAGTTCTCAAATATCGCCGGTCGCTGCTGCTTTCATCGGACTCGTTGGGGCTTTCTTTCTATACCAGATTATCGGCGGACTTCTTACGATAATCATTTTCGGTTTTGATATAAAAGACGCTCCTGTCAATTCTATGAGACTGATGACGATGGCGGGACAAATTCTTTTTATTCTTTTACCTGCGTTGTTATTTAGTAAAGTATTTTATAATAATGTTACGGCTATTATCAGGATCAGGATTCCTGGCTGGAAAGAAATACTTCTTTTCATTCTCGGGATAGTTATCCTTACGCCTCTTCTTCAAAGTTATCTTTACATACAGAATCATTTTATAGAACTGTGGGCAAAAAACTCGTCATTCATAAATTCTATAAAAGAATTGCTCGATTCGGTAAATGAATTGCTCGAGCATGCTTATGGTGATTTAATTTCAGCTAATTCTGTTTATGAGGGAATTTTTGTAGTTATTGTTGTTGCCCTGGTTCCTGCTATCTGCGAGGAATTTATGTTCCGTGGATTTATACAAAGAAGTTTCGAGTTCAAGCTAAAACCATTCCGCGCTGCACTAGTTACAGCGCTTTTCTTCGGTATATATCATTTTAATCCGTACGGAATTATTCCCTTAGTACTGCTTGGGCTTTATTTCGGTTTTGCAGCTTACATTAGTAACTCGATTGTAATACCTGTGATATTGCATTTTCTTAATAACTTTGCGGCGGTAATACTTTATTTTGCTTTAGGAGATGAAGATTTAATTAAATCAGCACCGAAAGGTGAAGTCGATATTCAATCTTCAATTATTACTTTTTTTGGTTTGTTGGTTCTTTTTGGCGGAGTAATTTCACTTATCATTAAATATTATTCCAGGGCCGAAAACAGATAGGAGATTATTATGCCTTTTTGCCCAAATTGCAATTATGAATACGTTGAAGGGATTACAATTTGTCCCGACTGCGGGTCTCATCTTGTAGAAGATGCTTACTTTGTTAAACCTGAAGAGTGGTCAGAGAAAAACTGGGAAGTCGTTTTTACTTCCTGGAAAGACTACGAGGTTGAAATGTTAAGAGATAACCTGGAAAGTGCCGGTATAACTTCGACAATCTTATCACAAAAAGATCATAACTTTCCGGCTCCGGGAAACTTTTCTGTTGTTAAATTATTGGTAAGAAAAGAGGATATTTCCTCTGCGTTGGAGTTCATTAAAAAAATAAATCAGGAAAACGACGAAGGGGAAGAAAAAGAATAATGGCTTTAAGCAATAATGCAACCCGGGTGCTTGTTTCTGTTGTTGCAATTCCTGTTATTATCGGCGCTTCATACTTGGGGGGGATATATTTTTTTATTCTCACGCTTCTTATATCTACGGTTGCGTATTATGAATTTTTCCTGCTTGCAAAAAACAAAGGAGCAAATGTTAATTTATGGTTTGGTCTCTTAAGCATTGTTCTGCTTCTAATCAACCAGGTAAGATTTTTCACTGATTTTTTCCCGATCATTCTTTTAATTGTTTTTACTTTAACGCTGATAGAATTATTCAGGAATAAAGGATCAGCTATTATTAATCTTGGAGCGACTCTTTTCGGAATTTCTTATATAGGGATTTTCTCGGTTGCTCTTTTAGGAATAAGGGAATTTTATCCCAAAATAGATGGCTTATACCAGAGAGGCGGTTACATTATTATTGCAATATTAGCTACTATATGGATTTGTGATTCAGCAGCATATTACGGTGGAACGGCTTTAGGCAAGCATAAACTGTTCCCAAGAGTTAGTCCTAATAAAAGCTGGGAAGGGGCAATTTTTGGTTTTATTTTTGCCTTAACTACTATAGTTTTGGCTAAGATTATTGTTCTGGATTTCTTATCATGGAGCACAATTATTGGTTTAGGTTTTATTGTAGGTATTTTCGGTCAGGTAGGTGATTTAATAGAATCACTTATTAAAAGAGATGCGGGAGTTAAAGATTCATCCGCCATAATTCCCGGGCATGGCGGCATATTCGACAGGTTTGATTCGTTACTTTATACTGCGCCTGTTATTTTTTTGTATCTCAGCTTTTTTGGAAGATAAATTTTTCGTTTTATGAAAACCACAAATAAAATAAGTGTTATTACTCTTGGGTGTTCAAAAAACACAGTCGATTCCGAGAGATTGTTGAACCAGTTGAGAGTAAATGATTTTAACATAACCGATGATGCTGGTAAAGCCGATACAATTATTATTAATACCTGCGGTTTTATAGAAGCAGCTAAGCAGGAATCAATCAATACAATTCTCGATGCCGTAACGCTTAAACAGGAAGGTAAATTAAAAAAAGTTATTGTAGCAGGATGCCTTTCGCAAAGATATAAAAAGGAACTAATTAAAGAAATTCCCGGGGTAGATAATTATTTTGGAACTGAGGATTATGATAATATTCTTAAAGAGCTTGGCGGAAAATTAAAACATAATCTTCTTGGTGAAAGGTTAGTCTCGAAACCTTCACATACAGCATATCTTAAAATTTCTGAAGGTTGTGATCACCCATGTTCGTTTTGTGCAATACCCCTTATGAGAGGAAAACATGTATCCAGACCAATTGAAGATCTCGTTAAAGAAACTGAGTTTCTTGCTGCTGCCGGAACCAAAGAACTGGTTATCATAGCTCAGGATACAACAGATTACGGAAAAGATATTTACGATAGGAAAAATATTTCTTATTTATTAAATAAGTTAAGCGAAGTTGACGGCATTGAATGGATAAGAATAATGTATGCTTATCCTTCGAAATTCCCGGATGATTTAATTGATGTGATAGCTGGCAATCCAAAAGTTTGTAAATATATTGATATACCGCTTCAACATATTTCCGATGATGTTCTGAAATCGATGAGGAGAGGAGTTACAGCTAAAAGAACAAAAGAACTTATAAATAAACTTAGAGAAAGAGTTCCAGGCATTGCAATCCGCACAACGTTTATTGTTGGCTACCCGAATGAAACCCAAAAAGATTTTAATGAACTATGCGGTTTTGTTGAAGAATTTAAATTTGACAGGGTAGGAACTTTTACATTTTCTATGGAAGAAAATACTACCAGTTTTATTTTAGGTGATCCTGTATCCGAAAAAGTTAAACTTGAAAGAAAAAATACTTTGATGGAAATTCAAAAAGAAATATCTCTTGGAAAAAACAACGAACTTGTAGGGAAGGAACTAATGGTTATGATAGATGGCATCGAGGGGAGTTTTTATGTCGGTCGTTCATACAGGGATGCACCCGAAGTAGATGGGGAAGTTTTGATTCCGTTAAATGGTCATGGCTTGCAGGAAGGAAATTTTAGTCTTGTGAGAATTAATGATTATACTGAATATGATCTCTATGGTAAAGTAATTCATAGAGGGAGGATTTAATTATGAAAAATTTTATTTACTTCTCCATTTTTTTAGTGTCGTTACAATCTTTATCGGCACAGGTTGAGAGTGATTATAACAGGAAACCTGATAGTTTCAACCCTAAGTATTACCAGGATTTTCTGAATTTTTTACCCGATGAGGGAGCTAATACCAGGGTTGATATATTTATCCAGGTGCCATATACAGAAATCCAGTTTGTTAAAATATCAGCAGGTTTTACTGCTTCTTATTCTGTAACTGTTTCTGTTTTTGACGAAGAGAAAGAAAAGCTCTTAACTGAAAAATCGTGGAGAGAAAAAATTGAGACGCCCGATTTCGAACAAACGACTTCTAAGAGCAATTATAATCTTAGTCTTAAGTCTTTTTATCTGAACCCCGGGAAATATTTTATCAAGACTGCGGTTGAGGATGAAGATTCTAAAAATAAATACTCCTCAGAAAATATTTTTACAGTAAAAGATTTCTCCGGTAATTTTTCCGTTAGCGATATCATGCTTATAGCCAGGCAAAGGCAGGTAGAAGGCAGCAGTAAAATTTTACCTAATATATCCAGAAACATAAATGCGCAGAAAGAAGGTATTCCTCTGTTCTTTGAGATTTATTCGGAATATCCACAAGACGTAGAAATTGAGTTTCAGATAAAGGATAAGGAAGAAAACGTTGTATATAAGGATACATTAAACAAAGACATCGACTCGGGGCGGACACAAATAATTCATACAATAGAAGATATTTCTCTCGACCTGGGAAATTATATTCTTAACGTAAATGTTTTTGATTCCACAAAAGAAGAAAGTATAAATGTTAACAAAACATTTATTTCCCGATGGATCGGTATTCCTTCAACAATTAACGATCTTGATAAAGCTATTTCGCAATTAGTCTATATTGCAACACCGGGTGAACTAAATTACATTGAAGATGCTTCTGTTCAGAGTGAAAAAATCAGTCGTTATCTTGAATTCTGGAAAAAGAAAGATCCGACTCCTAATACTGAAGAAAATGAAATATTCAATGAGTACTACCGAAGGGTAGCGTATGCAAACTCGAATTTTACTCATTATGTAGAAGGCTGGCGTTCCGACAGAGGTATGGTATTTATAATACTCGGTTCGCCGAGCAATGTGGACAGACACCCTTTTGATCTTGAATCGAAGCCTTACGAAGTATGGCAGTATTATGAATTCAACAAGAGTTTTGTATTTATTGATGAAACCGGGTTTGGCGATTATCGCCTGATTACTCCTCTTTATGGAGATGATTACAGGTACAGGAATTAAAAACATTTAAAGATTAAAGGATTATCCCGAAGGGATGGCTTTGCCACAAAATTACAAGTTGAAAAATCGTAGGCTAATCTTGCAATTTTTATAATCTTGCAATCTTGCAATCTTGCAATCTTAAATATGATTCTTACCG
>MGZZ01000147.1 GCA_001802795.1 Ignavibacteria bacterium GWC2_36_12
AATACACCGGGTTTTTAAGTTTCATCCTTTGCTTGATTGGAGTACACAAAAAGTTAAAGACTATATAAAGAAACACAACGTTCCGTATAATCTTTTACACGATAAAGGATTTGTTAGTATCGGCTGTTCTCCCTGCACGCGTGCTGTTATAGAAGGTGAAGATTTCAGAGCAGGAAGATGGTGGTGGGAAGATAATACAAAAAAAGAATGTGGACTGCATGCGGGATAATTTTTTCTTAAACAATTATGGTAAAAAATGGAAAAATATTTCTTAAGCTATCTCGATATACTTGAAGCTGAAGCGATTCATATACTTCGCGAAGTAGCAGGACAATTCGAGCGACCGGCGCTTTTATTCTCAGGCGGAAAAGATTCGATTACTCTAGTTCGCCTTGCGGAAAAAGCCTTCCGACCGGGTAAATTTCCTTTTCCTTTAGTTCACATAGATACAGGGCATAATTTTCCTGAAGTGCTTCAATACCGTAATAAACTTGTTTCCAAATTAGGTGAAAGATTAATCGTAAGAAATGTCGAAGACACTATTAAAAAGCGAGGATTAAAAGAATCAAAAGGAAAAAATGCAAGCCGGAATGCACTTCAAACATATACTTTATTGGATACTATTGAAGAATTCAAATTCGATGTTTGTATTGGCGGGGCAAGGAGAGATGAGGAAAAAGCACGCGCAAAAGAGAGAGTCTTTTCAATAAGAGACGAATTTGGACAGTGGAATCCCAAATTACAACGACCCGAATTATGGAGTATTTATAACGGCAGAATTAACTACGGAGAAAATGTCAGGGTTTTTCCAATAAGCAACTGGACTGAATTTGACGTGTGGAATTATATAAAGAGAGAAAATATTCAATTGCCCGAAATCTATTTTGCGCATGGAAGAAATTGTGTTGTGAGAGACGGGCAGTTACTGGCTCTATCTGAATATATTAATCTTAGTGATGACGATATTATTACAAATAAAAAGGTAAGATTCAGGACTGTAGGGGATATGACATGCACTGCAGGCGTTGAATCAAATGCCGGTACAATTGATGATGTTATTAATGAACTAAAACTTTCAAGAACAAGCGAAAGAGGTGAAACAAGACTTGATGACAAAACCTCCGAAGCAGCAATGGAAGACAGGAAAAAAGCAGGATATTTTTGATGGATATACTGAGATTTACCACTGCGGGAAGTGTGGATGACGGTAAAAGCACACTGATCGGAAGACTTTTATATGACAGCAAATCAATTTTGTCCGATCAGTTGGAGGCTATTAAAAAATCAACGAAGAATAATGGAAATGGTGAAATAGATTTTTCACTGCTTACCGATGGTTTGCGTGCCGAACGTGAACAGGGGATCACAATCGATGTTGCTTATAAATATTTCCAAACATCAAAAAGAAAATTCATAATTGCAGATACACCCGGGCATTTCCAGTACACGCGTAATATGGTTACCGGCGCTTCCAATTCTAATCTTTCCATTATTCTTATCGATGCAAGAAACGGTGTTACAGAGCAAACAAGAAGGCATTCGATAATTTCATCCCTGCTTGGAATACACAACCTCGTCATTTGTGTTAATAAAATGGATCTTATAGACTATTCAGAAACTATTTTTAACCAAATAGTTGAAGAATACAGAACATTTGCTTCAAAACTTGACTTAAAAGAAATAGAATTCATTCCTGTCAGTGCTCTTGTTGGCGATAACGTTGTTGAAAAATCAGATAGGATGCCATGGTATAAAGGAAAAAGTTTATTGCATTACCTTGAAGAGGTGCAGGTAAAAACAGGCAGTGAATTAAACTTTTCAAGATTCCCGGTGCAATGGGTGATTCGCCCCGGTAATAATGGTTATCACGATTACAGGGGATATGCAGGTAAAATAATTAGCGGCATTTTTAAAAAAGGCGATGATGTTTTTGTTATGCCCTCAGGTTTTAATTCAACTATTAAAGCAATAGAAATATTTGGAAAAGATGTTGAAGAAGCTTTCGCTCCAATGTCGGTTATTCTACATTTATCGGATGATTTTGATGTAAGCCGTGGAGATGTAATAGTTAAAAAAGATAATAAGCCAAAAGTCTCAACAGATTTTGAAGCCGTCGTATGCTGGATGGATACAAGACCTTTAAAAAAAGGGAATAAGTATTTTCTTCAGCATAACAGCAGGTTAGTTAAATGTGTTGTAAAAAATATTAATTACAAAGTTGATGTAAATACATTGGATAAGTTAAAAGAAATAGACTCCGTAAATCTTAACGATATATGCGAAATAAAAATTAAAACTGCTTCACCATTGAGTTTTGATGGCTACAAAAGAAACCGTGCTAACGGCGGTTTTATATTGATAGATGAAAACAGCAATATTACGGCTGGTGCAGGAATGATTAAAGACTAAGAAAAGAAATTGTTAAGGTAGAAGTTCGAATTACTTTTTGGCGATTCTTTTACAAATTCTATTAACTACCACTTATAGCTATTCAAAAAATAACGTTCTATTAACCTTACCACAAGAAAAAACATTGAAACGCATTCAATATTCCGCTAAATTAACCAATGCTATGAAAAGTATTTCTTTTGTAAAAATGAGCGGTGCAGGAAATGATTTTATTCTTTTTGATAAGAAAGATTATCCTGCCTTAAAGCTCGATGCGGAAATAATAAAAAAATTGTGCGACCGCCGGAATGGAATAGGCGCAGATGGAATCATTACGATTTCTGACAATGGAAAATATGACTTTTTAATGGAGTATTTTAATGCAGATGGTTCAACGGGGTCTTTGTGCGGAAATGGTTCACGTTGTGCAATAAGATTTGCCGAAACTACAGGCAGGTTAAAAAGTGAAGATGTTAATTTTATATCGAATGGGAAAGAATATAAAGGAAAATTAATTAATGATGAAAAGATAAAATTCTTTTTTAACGATATTGAAGATCTGGAATTAAATATTAGTATTAATGCATATAATCAGTTGCTGAATGCAAGTTATTTAGATACAGGTTCGCCTCACGTTGTTATTAATATTAATAATATATTAAAAAATCAAACTGGAACGATTACAAATTTAGATGATGTTCCTGTTTTTGAAATCGGGAAAGAAATAAGGTATTTAAAAGAGTTTTCACCCGGTGGAACAAACGTTAATTTTATTATGATTAAAGATAATAAAGTATATATAAGAACTTATGAGCGTGGTGTTGAAAATGAGACGTTTGCCTGCGGTACAGGGGTCGCTGCATCTGCTGTTATTGCTTTCTTGAAATATGGAATTCATTCGCCGGTGAATCTAATAACGAGAGGCGGAGATGAATTAATTGTAGATTTTGTTTTTCAGGAAAATCAGATTAAAGGACTTTCACTTACAGGTCCGGCAAAAGTTACATTCAGGGGAGAAATTTCGGAAAAAGTTTTTTCATAATTATTGGAGTCTAAATGTCCAAAGTCATATTTATTATTCAATACGAGATAGAAGAAACCAGAAGGGATGAGTATCTTACTCTGGCAAGGGAATTAAAAACTTTGCTTAAGGCAGACGGTTTAGAGAATTATGCTGTTTACGAAGTAAAAGGAAAACAGAATCATTTTGAAGAATTGTACACTTTTAATTCACTCGAAGCTTACGAAAACTTCGATGATAATCAGAATGAAAGAATAAGTATTCTGTTGAATAAACTAAGTGATATGCAAAAAAGCAACTCTACAAAATTTACGACACTTACAGAAGTAATTGAATAATTTCATGTCTGAATTGAGAACATAAATCCAACCTGATTTGTTCCCATAGCTGGAGAAGGCTTTACTACTTCCAACGAAAAGATTTATATTTATTTTGGTTTTTATGATGTGACAAAGAATTTGCATAAAGTGTACGTTTTCTGATCAAAGTTATAAATGAATTTTTTATGAGAATAGAATGAAAATAAAACCTTTATATATCTATACCGGTGTTGTAGTTCTGGCAATTATCTTTCTTGTTTTCTTTACTTCCAGGAATGATTCTGACATACCCGGAAATATTAACACCAATCAAATGCCCGACGATGATGTTCACAAAGGATTAAAGGATCAGGTGCAGGCGCCTCCGGGAAAAGGGAATGTTTCTTCTGAAATTAAACATCGGCTCGAGATGCTTAAAAAGGCTGTAGAAGAAAATCCTAAAGATACATTAAAGATGAAAGAGTATGCCGATTTTCTTGCTTCTGCCCATCATCCCGACGAAGCAATAAAATATTATTATAATATTCTGAATATAAATCCGAGACGCAGTGATATTCTTTTTTCTCTCGCATATATTTACTACAACAAGAAAAATTATGAGAAGGCGGAGGAAGTAATAAGCAAGATTCTTTTATATGAGCCTGATAATACCCAGGCAATTTATAACCTTGGTGCAATTGCAGCTTCAAGCGGTGATAAACAAAAAGCAAAAGCTCAATGGGAAAAATTAGTTAAAAATTATCCTGGCTCGGATGAAGCTAAGCTTGCAGAAGGTTCGTTAAAAAAGTTATAAGTAAATACGAAGTTTAAGCCGGGTGTTTTATAAGAGTTTTATAGATAGCATGAAACAAGGCAGGGATAAGGTTAACGAAATATCTCTTTAACAATAATATTGATCTTTCCCTCGGTTATAGAAGGTCTGAGTACGAGCTTACTAAATCAACATTTACTTCAATACAAAATATTATTTCTGTTGATATTTCAACAAGGTTCAACAGAACTTTATCGCTTTCAGTTTCTTATGAAGGCATTTATGAAAAGAACAGAACATCCGGGAGAATGTTTGCCGGCTTAAATATACGTTTTTAAAAATTGTATAGTTTATTTAAACGTATTGGGAATTATCAAAAACCCCACCAACCGTACCAAGGCCCGGTTTTAAAATTAATTTTGATTTTCTCTTTGTCCTTTTTTTTATCAAATTCCTTTTTAAAGGACTTATTCTTTTTACTTATAGCCAATGTTACCGGTTTGAGACCTTTCATTATGCCTCCATGGGTTTAGGTTACTTCTATATTCTTATTAAAGTTTAAATTATACAGTTCAGTACAAAGAAGCAAGAGATCATCTTTATTTTCTTTGAAGCAATTTCTTGATATGCTAAAAAGATTATCGGTTGTTTCATAGAATTTTAAAAGCCCTTCCTGATTTAGAAATTCCTCTACCAGGACTTCTGTAATAACAGTTCCCCTGGGATGAGCTTTATAGAAGCCAGACATTACTAAGGATTCAATACCGTTGCTTAAGTCGTCTTTTGCATCGGAAATATCGTCGAGCATTTGTAATACTGCAGCAAATGCTGTCATTCCTGTCTGAAGATTTTTTAATTGGGTTTCCGTCATTCCGTTTAATTTTCCAAGAGATTCCATAATTGAAAAGAAAGGAGCGGCTTTATATCCTAACTTTAAAGGATCTTCCCAGCTAAAAGGACAGCCTATCCACCTGTTTTTCTTTTCCGCAAATTCTACTTCAGCATACAATTTGAAGTATTTGTTTACTACTTCCAGGGAATCTTCTGCGCCAAAAACCTCAATAACGATTTTCTCGTGCAGGTGAATCAGGTAGTTGCCTACATAAATTACTTCTGAGCCCATCATTCCACTGTCATCATACATGTCAATTATCCTGTAACCGAGAGTCCCGAGTAAAATACTTTCGATAATTCTGGAAAGCGATTCATCCGGAAGTTTTATCTTTTTATCCCACATCCAAAATACAAGTACACAGGACAATGCAGCAATACTCCGTTCATAATAGATAATTTCCTCTTTTTTACGAAGGATAGACAAAATATTTTCGAAATCTTTTAACTCGTTTTCTATTATATAGTCAATTTCTTCCCTGAACATTTTTTTTGCCTTCTCCCCGGAGATCTCCTTAAGAATTTTTTCAGCAACCAATTCAGGCTGGTTATGAAACTCCCTAAAAAGCTTGTAGATATCTATTTGCTCAAAAGTCTGGTATAATTCAGAAATAAATTTTTTATATATCATTTGAAGTATTCGGGGGATAGAGTTAAGGGAAATTCTTTTTCAGGATTAAAGAATCCAGAACCGTATAATTTAAAAGTGATTTTAGGGAATACTAAAAATTTAAATTTTACAATAGAATAACTTTTTCTTCCGAAAATTATCATCAGAAAATTCTTTCGAAATAAAACGTTGACTTTCAGTAATTGAAAAATATCCTGCGGGCTCGGAAACGATCTGCCGGGATGAGTATGCCAGAGTCCCGCAAAATTTTCATTATGAAATTCATCTTTATCAATATATGAGATAAATTGATTTTTGGAATGTGTTAGGTTGTCATATTTAACAAAACTTAAATATGAGTTTTTATTATAAACGGTTCCGCCTATTTCTTTTTCAACCAACTTATTATTCCGGTAGCCGATAAATTTTGACAGTCTGTTATTTTTCATAAATGTATCATCAGGAAAAGAGGATTGGAAGAAAATTTAAGTTTTAATTATTTATAAAGCAAATATGATAGAATATTTACTTTCTCGGGCGTTAAATAATTTTCCCTGCTCGTCATATTTTTGTTGACAATGTAACAACAATATAATAGTTTAGCCCCGGTTGCGGGCAACGTTTTCTTTTCCCGCACAGAGTTTATTATCATTATTTTGGAGGCGATATGATAAAAATATACTCCTTAAGGGGGAACTCAATGAAGTTTCATCTTTTCATACAAGTAAACAGAAGAGGGTATTTATTAACAACTAATGGAGTAAAATAATGCGTAAGTATACATTTATACTCGTAATTTCAATTCTAATAGGGGCAAGCGCATTCGCTCAATACAAACAAACAGGCGGCTTTGCCAGGTTAGCTGGTATGGGAAATAATCCCTACATAGTAGACCCTTATGGAACGGTTACAAACCCAGCCTGGGCTGGTTATTATCCGAATTTTCTGTTTGGTGATTTGGGATCTTCAGCCGGTGCTTTTTCTTCCGGTGGTGTAGGACAATTTATTTCTGCTAACTTCCACGTTGGTGGTGGTTTAACACTTGGAGGTATATTAACCAGAAATGATTTTACAGGTGTCTCGATTGCAAGGTTAGATCCGGGAGGATTAGTTGACCAGATCAATGCTGTTATAGGAACTGGTTCTGTTGTTAACCTAAATAATAATATTGAGTTATTAGGTTCATATAAATCCGGTAATTTGGTGTTTGGTTTTGGGGTTGCTTATGCTTCAACTACAAATGAAACCACGCCTGCTACTGGTAACGGTTCAATAGGTTCGGCATCTCAAATTGGATTTAATGCCGGACTTGTAGCAAAGCTTGGCGGTAATTTTATGCTCGATTTAGGTGCTTCTGTTATTCTTCCAAGCACGAGTTTTGAGCCCGCAACCGGAAATAAAACTGAATTCTCACAGACAATTATCGGTGTTAATGCAAGAGCGTTTTTTTCGTATTCCTCAAAATTGAGTTTTGTCCCCACTGCTTCATTTCTTACTGCATCCGGCACAAGAGACGTAGCAGGCACTTCATCTGATTTACCTTCTGCTACTCTTATTTCATTCGGTATTGGTGGTAATTACCAGGTTGGTGATTTTTTGCTTGCCGGCGGACCCGGTTTGGCGACATTCTCTACTACCCGAAGTTCAACTACTACAACACCTGAGTTAACCACTTCCTACTTTGTATTTCCTGTTTGGAATTTTGGTGTTGAATGGAATATGAATGATTGGTTTGTTGCAAGATTCGGTTATCTTGCTTTTACGATAAAAACTTCGACCGAAACAGCGGCAACTACAACAACAGTTAATGAAAGAATAATTACGTCATTTTTAGGACCTAACGGTTTTGCGGGAGGTGGTGCTACTGTCGGAGTTGGCTTCAGGCTGGATAACTTCTCACTCGATGCTACAGTCAATGAAGACGTTTTACGCCAGGGATTTGCCAATATTGGTGGAACCGGAGCTACTTTTGCTTATCTTTCATTGAGCTATTCTATTCCTTAAATAGTAGTAATAACTTTCGATTTGAAAAGGTATCCAAAGCGGGTACCTTTTCTTTTTTTAAACCTGACAATTTTTAAGTCTTTTATTGAACGGGATTTCTATCTATATTTTTACTCTTAAAATAGGGATTTGAGATGTACGAATACGTCGGAGCCATACATATGCATTCCGTTTATTCGGATGGTTCAGGAGAAGTAGAGAATATAGCAACTGCCGCTTCTGAGATAGGGCTCGATTATATTCTTCTTACTGATCATAATACATTAAGAGCTTTAAATGAGGGTTATGAAGGATGGTACAAGAATACTTTACTCTTAGTTGGCTGTGAACTGAATGATAAACAGAATATTAACCATTACCTTGCTTTTGGCATTGATGAAGCTTTCTCTACAAGACTATCGGCAAAACAATATGTAAAAAAAGTTAAGGATTCTGAAGGGATTGGTTTTATAGCACATCCTCATGAAAAAAGAAGACACATGAAAGAACATCCACCTTATCCCTGGGTTGAGTGGGATACTGAGGATTTTACTGGGATAGAAATATGGAATCATATGTCGGAGTGGATGGAAAACTTAACTGAACAGAATAAATACCAGGCTTTTCTTCATCCATTAAAATCGATTATAGCTCCACAGCCGGAAACTTTAAAACTGTGGGATGAATTGAATCTTAAAAGAAAAATCGTTGGAATTGGCGGAGTTGATGCACATGCACACAAATACAATTTATTAGGATTTCTTGAAGTGGAGATTTTCCCTTACAAAGTTTTATTCAAATCTATAAGAACGCATATTCTTACTGATAATGAATTAAAAAAAGGCAAGGGAATTAAAACTGTAGAAAATGCAAAGAAGGAAATTTACAGTGCACTTGGATCAGGGAAATGCTTTTTTGCAAATGATTATCATGGAGATTCGAGAGGATTTCGTTTTTTTGCAAAAGCCGGTGGAAAAATCTACCAGATGGGAGACATTGTAAATGTTTCAAAAAAGGTAAATCTCAAGGTTTTGCTTCCAGTTTCAAATGCAGAGATAAGATTAATACACAACGGCAAAAAGGTAAATGAAACCAAAGGAAATGAAGGGGATTTTATAGTTAACAGAAAGGGTGTTTACAGGGTAGAAGTTTATTTGAATAACAAAGCCTGGATTTTTTCAAATCATATTAGAGTTGGAGTTTGAAGTTTTTTATAACAGCTTTCAGTTTTTTATATTATTCATTGTTAATTCTTAATTTTTAATTCTAAATTCTAAATTCTTAATTAAGGAAGCGCCCATAGTTCAACTGGATAGAACGTTGGATTCCGGTTCCAAAGGTTGGAGGTTCAAGTCCTCCTGGGCGTACTAAAAATCTCTTATAAACTTGCTCATTTTATTTCAAATGTTAAATAAATAACAAAATATTTGATTTTTGAGATTTGAAATTTGAGATGTAAAAATGTTTTTGACCTCTAACTTTACTAAATTTAGAATCCAAATTTGAATATACTTATTAAGGAATTTTAATGTTAACTAAGAAGAAAAAGCTTTCCAGAAAAGAAATTAAAGAAGATAAATTAGTCTCCACATATTACAAAGCATACGGCTTTTTTGAAGAAAACCGCTCACGAGTTTTAATGGGCGGAGGTATTCTCATTGCAATCATTGCTCTGGTTTATTTCTATATAAATAATAGGCTCGAAGATAACCGTATTGCCGGAACTCAGCTCGCAAGGATTATGCAGATTTATGATCAGGGCTCTTACCTTGAGGCTATTGAAGGAAGATCAGGAACAAACGTTGCCGGCTTAAAAAAGATAGTTGAAGATTATGGAAGCACTGAGAATGGAGAGTTTGCTAAAATATATCTTGCAAATTCATATTGCTTTTTAGGAAGAAGCGAAGAAGCGCTTCAATATTATGAAGATTATTCCGGGGGCAACAAAGTTTTTGAAGCTACAGCATTAGCAGGACAGGCAGGTATTTACGAGTCTAAAAATGATTATGAAAAGGCTGCTAACTTTTACCTGAAGGCTTCGCGAGTTTCCAGCGATAATGTTTTAAACCCCGAGTATATGCTTAAAGCCGGTATTAATTTTATGTATGCAGGCAATAATGAGGAAGCAAAAGATTTGTTTGAAGAAATTAAACAAGATTATAACACCTCAACGGCATTCAGAGAGGTTGATAAATATCTTGCCCAGATTGAATAGTGATATTTATCAACCTGAATGGTTTCACAGTAAAATCTATGGTATTAAAGAACCGTTAATTACTTATTTCGCTGATTCTTACAACTCCCTGATACTTTGAATTTCTTGACTTTCAGACCTTATATATCTATTTTTTTAGACTAATAATTTCCTAATTACCTTTAATTTTATGGCTGATACTTCAGATTTCAGAAACGGTTTAATAATCAAATTTAAGAATGACCTTTATTCTATTATTGAGTTTCAGCACGTAAAACCGGGTAAAGGCGGGGCTTTTGTTCGAACCACGCTTAAAAACTTAAAAACAGGCAAAGTTTTAGATAATACTTTCAGAGCCGGGGAATCTATTGATATTATAAGAGTTGAAAGAAGAAAATACCAGTTTCTATACCGCGAAGGGGATCATCTCGTTTGCATGGATAATGAAACTTACGATCAAATAAGTGTTCCTCTTGAGTTGTTTGGTGAAGGAATCAGGTTTCTAAAGGAAAGCGAAGAGGTTGAAATTCTTTTTAACGGTGAACAAATAATAAATGTTGAAACACCGATATTTGCTTATTTAAAGGTTACTTCAACTGAACCTGGCTTTAAGGGAAATACTGCGACGGGAGCTTTAAAGCCGGCAACACTCGAAACTGGCTCTGCTATAAATGTTCCATTATTTATTGGTGTTGATGACTTATTAAAAGTTGATACGCGTACGGGTGAGTATGTTGAAAGAGTAAAATCTTAATAAAGGTATTGAAATGGATCTAAATCTAATAAAAAAATTGGTCAAGATAGTAGATACAAGTGAAATAACCGATCTTGAAGTAGAAGAGAACGGTCTCAGGATTAAGGTTGCTAAAAAAATAAGAGGTACACAAACATTTACTCAGCCTCAGATTATATCCCAACCTGCCCCTGCATTTGAGTCAACTACCAAAACTCCGGAAGAACCAACATCTAAAACAGAAGTTCAGGAGAATTTGCATGAAGTTCGCTCACCAATTGTAGGAACATTCTACAGGGCACCGGCTCCCGATGCGGATTCTTATGTAAATGTAGGAGATGAGGTTACACAAGGCACTGTTTTATGTATTGTTGAGGCAATGAAGCTGATGAATGAAATTGAATCGGATATTAACGGGAAGATTATAAAAATTCTTGTTGAGAACGGAAAACCTGTTGAGTACAATCAGCCTCTTTTCTTAATTCAGGTTAGCTGATATCTCCGTCGCATAAAGAGGAAAAATTGTTTAATAAGATATTAATTGCCAACCGCGGCGAAATAGCATTAAGAATTATTAGAACCTGTAAAGAACTTGGAATTAAGACTGTTGCAGTATATTCCGAGGCTGACAGGGACTCCCTTCACGTTACCTTTGCCGATGAAGCCGTTTGCATCGGACCTCCGCCAAGCAAAGAAAGCTATCTCAAAATTCCTTTAATAATTTCTGCTGCACAAATTACAGGATCAGATGCTATTCATCCGGGATATGGTTTCTTAGCTGAGAACGCAAGTTTCTCGGAAATATGTCATGAATCGGAAATTAAGTTTATCGGTCCCTCGCCCAAAATGATAACTGCTATGGGAGACAAAGCATTTGCCAAAGATACTATGAAGAAAAACGGAGTTCCTGTAATTCCAGGGAGTAACGGAATCATAAAATCCGATACAGACGGTAAAAGACTTGCTCATGAAATAGGCTTTCCCGTTATTATTAAAGCTTCTGCAGGAGGTGGCGGTAAAGGAATGAGAGTGGTATGGGAAGAAAACGATTTTGATAAAGCCTTTCAAATGGCTAAGACTGAAGCCGAATCTGCTTTTGCAAATGCAGATGTTTATATGGAAAAATTTATTGAAAACCCAAGACACGTTGAAATACAAATTATTGGTGACACTTTTGGAAATGTACATCACTATGGAGAAAGAGATTGCTCTGTTCAACGGCGGCATCAGAAACTAATTGAAGAAAGCCCTTCCCCTGCCATTGATGTAGAGACACGCAACAAGATGGGAGAAGCAGCAGTTCTTGGTGCAAAGTCAGTTAATTATGAAGGTGCAGGGACTATTGAATTTTTACTGGATAAGAACAGGAATTTTTACTTCATGGAAATGAATACACGTATCCAGGTAGAACACCCTGTTACTGAAGCCGTGTATGATGTTGATCTGGTCCGTCAGCAAATATTAGTTGCAGCGGGTGAAAAGATTGACACGCTTCCCAGAAAACCGATCGGTCATAGTATAGAATTCAGAATTAATGCTGAAGATCCCGAAAATGGATTCAGACCTTCCCCCGGTAAAATACAGTCATTGCATTTTCCCGGAGGCTTTGGTGTTAGAGTAGATTCTCATATCTATCAATCATATACAATTCCGCCTTACTATGATTCATTGATAGCCAAGCTTATAGTTTGGGGTAAAAACAGGCACAACGCTCTTGCTCGTGCCAGGAGAGCGTTGGAGGAATTTACAGTAGAAGGTATTAAAACTACTATTCCGTTTCACCTAAAGGTGCTTGAAGATAAAAGATTTTTAAGTGGCAATTTCGATACAAGCTTTTTAGAAAATTTTAAATTTGAATAAATTTGTAAGATAAATTCAATTTGAGGATAAAATGAATTTCCCTGAAAATCTTAAATATACAAATGACCATGAGTGGATAAGAGTTGAGGGCAATATCGGTTACATTGGAATAACCGATTATGCCCAGGGAGAATTGGGAGATGTTGTTTTTGTTGATATTGATCCTGATCTGAAAGAAATTACTAAGGGTAGCACTTTTGGTACAATCGAGGCAGTAAAAGCAGTGAGCGATCTTTATGCACCATGCAGCGGTAAAGTGATTGAAGTTAATAAGGAATTAGCTAACAGTCCCGAAGAAATTAATACCGATTCATACGGTAAGGGCTGGATGATTAAAATCGAAATAAAAGATGAGAACGAACTGAATTCTCTTCTAAATGTAGAAGATTATAAAAAATTAGTAGGACAATAATCGATTATTGCATGCTTACCCGTGATCCTCATAGAACTTTTACCCTTAAAGAAAAAAAGGTTTCATTTATAAATTTCGTGCCGATTTACTTTTGATTTGAAGGAAGACTCTAATGGAAATAAAATTACTGCTACTTACGACACCGAAAATAATTTAATGATAGGAATAGTTAATATTTTATTCCCAATCAATTACATGAATAATTAGTTAACCTTCCAAATATAAGCACGTTTATTTGGCCGTAATTGAACTACTCTATTTTGAAATTTCTTCAATTCAACTTTCTGAACAATACTTTCTTTTTTAATTCTCATTTCCATACCCACGCCGCCACAAACCATAAAAAGATTTTTTTGGGTCGAAATAAAATCCTCTCCTTGCTTTCTTTCAGTATATTCTTTTAGGTTCACTAATCCAGGTAAAGATTCCGGCATTTCATTCTTTGAAGAATAGGATAATGAATACATCAAAGTTCTAATTTTCTCGGTTAGGATCGAATTTTGTAGTCTGAATTTGGCCGCTTTTAGTAACGCATTTAATCTGAAAAGATTTTCCAATTCTGCATAGACTTCAACAGAATCGGTAAGTTTAGAAAAATTATTAGACATTTCTTCTGCGAATGTCTTTGCTATAGGATTTTCATCTTTATCGTCACTAAGGTTACCTTTTTCATCTGCAATTTGTTTCTCTGTAAGCAGAACGACAGGGCATTCAGAAATAGAAACGATATTATCACTTTCCCAAAAATTGGGATATACTTTATTGTCATTTTTCTTTATATGAAACCAGAATCTTGACATTGATAATTTAGAAGGATCACTTTTATCTGAGGTAGTTGAATCATTTACATTGTTAATCATAAGATCAAGAGTGGAAGTGATACCATTGAGTTTTACCAAACCTTGAGAAACCTTCTTCATATGATAATCAGCATCAATCATTACAAAAGCATGATTTGAATTCCTAGGTACTCCCCCGACAATAATCATTTGATCGCCGATTGCTTCCGAAAGTATTACTGCTTTTGAATCAATTTCCGTATTAGCATAAATATAGGATTTTAAGACTTGATTTAATTTTAAAATATTTTCAGGCTTTGGATCAAGCGAACAATATGGAGCTACATCATTTTCAAATACATTTTTAAAATTATCTAATAGATCACTCAGTTGGTAAGATGGACGTAATTTTAATTTTTTACCATAAAGTATGATATCTGAATTTTTATCGTCAACCACATAACCTTCTAACCAGGATATTCCGCCCAAATTAGAAATATTTTCTGGAAGAGTTTCGTTTGCATTTACTCGTTTATTAACTTCATTCATCAGATTTGTAAGTGAAATGCAGATATGTTCGCCGGACATTGTAATCGAGAATTGGTCCTTATGTTTTTTCTTTGAACAAGAAACAAATAAGATACAGACCATTAGAATTATGAAGAATGATTTTATCCTTTGAAGTTTATTCATAAATCTTTTCAAGCGTTATATTTAATTATATTGATTAATGTTTTTGATTGACATCTCTAAGAATTGAATCACGGAGACTATTCAACTTACTGTCCTTTTTAAATGAAGAATTATCAATAATCATTTTCATCTGTACACCTTTTAATTTTGGAGGGGAAGAATGCACCGGCATAAATCCATTAAAGGAATTAACATTATTTATTGGAAGATGGACATTCGGATTTACAACGACTGTTTGTGATTTTACATAGGATCCATTTTTATCTCCATTATCAGGATTATTGTGAGTTGTGGAAATGATATCTTTAAAGTTTGGGATCACCCAGCCATTAATGGGTAATTGCCAGAATAATGTGGTATCGCTTGGTCTCGAAGTAAGGACGATATTTTTTAATTGACCGTAGTCACCGTAATTTAATAATTTCACTTCTTTTCCAAATTTAATACCTCCGCTAATATTGATCAGATTTACCATACCATCTTCCAGTTCAATCTTTCCAACCACTTCTTCCAGTTTATATGTTGAAGGTGTTGGTATTTTTTTTACTTGATATTCGTACAGAAATTGATTTACAAAATCAAAATCGCGGATTAAATTAAGCGAGTCGCTCATTAAATTCGCAATTGCTGTAAAATCATATAAAAGTTTAAGATATCTTAATTCCTGATATTTTTCACATAATTGAATGAAGTTGTCGGTCCAATTTTTGGCGAATTTTTCTCTTGCCTTTATTGAATTAATGCTTTTTGAATATACTTCTTCAGCCTCAAGGCCTATATTTAAATCACGTATTAAAAAAACATCATTACGATTTATATATGAAATGGGTTGCATTGGATAAAACCAATATCTTGCTTCGTATTCATCCTGTTCGATCTGTTTTAAGCCGTTATAGCTTGCCAGTTTAAATTCGTATTGATCACCACTCTGCCATAGGATGTTTTTTATTTCATGTCCTTTTCCAGCCAATTTAGCACTAACTTCTTTTTCATAAAGATCGCGGTATGATGGGATTCCTTCAATACATTCTACTAATTGTAAACTGTATTTTTTAAGAAGAATATCACATGCCAAAAACATCTTTCCAAAATGTGTATTTTCAAGATGTCCGTCGAATCTTACCTTTTGTTGACGAGTTTGATATGTATTTTCGACCGGATCAATGCTCACTAAGGGATATTCATTATAAATAATTCTACTTCGGAGAGCAGTTATTAAATCATCAAAGTTTGCCTTTGGTAATTTATTGTCTGCCAAACCAACCAAGATAATATCCTTGTTCTCCTGGTCAATGATAAATCCACCGATTCTCGTTATTCCAGCTAATGAATCAATAATATCATAGTCGGAGTTTGTTTGTAAAACATTAGAAGCATTTTTTAAGGAAAAAGCGATTACGTCATTTATAATTGTATCACTTGATTTTTGTGAACATCCGCAAATGAAGACGATAATAATAAAACTAAATCTTTTTAATGCTGTATAATTTATATTTCTCATTAGTGTTATGATTTACTAATTCTTTTTTTGAACCAATCCGTACCAACTGTATAGTTTATAATTTCCCTTATCAATTTGTGCAAAAATTAAAGGCGAGGTTGTTGCACCACCAAGCAATTTATCGGGTGACTGAAAGTTTACTCCTCTACTTTTTAACACATCATATTGCTTATTTAGATTACTTTGTGTTTTATTTTTCAATTGATCAAACATACCTGCGGGATTAAAATAATCTATAGCTTCTATTAATGATACATTATGTACAATATCTTTTCGAATTTGAGAGTTTGTTCTAGTGTGCATTCCTATAGAATCAGTTAAAACGAAATTTTTCCCTAAAACCTCATTGCCAATTAAATTAATATTCATGGTAGCTAAGTCCTTAATTACATTATTTGAGTCCTTTAATAATAAAGAAAAATCGGAAACTGCTAGCTTAAAAGATTCTTTATCAAACTTTAGAAAATTTGAACACCCTCTTCCATTTATTGCCAATAAGAAATCTTTTGATTTTGTTAATGCTTTATTGAAATATTCTAACGCTCCACCTGCAGCATTTTTCCAAAGAAAAACAGAACCCAGACTGGCGTATGGATCAGCTAATTCGGGAAAAGCAATGTTGGCTTTTTCAAGAATATTAATCGCTTTATTTAAACTATCCATACTAGCATATGCAACCCCTAATGCATTTAGGATCATTGCTTTTGTTAAATTCTGTTTAGCCTCGTTTTCAGCAATTTGATAATTTCTACTTGCATTCTCGAAGTCATTTTTTCGCGCAAGTCCATCGCCATACAAAAATAAAGCTACCGGATTATTTTTATATTCCTGCAGAAATTGTTTTGTCCACTTCAGCCAAACATCCTTATCCTCTATTTCTCTTATTGATAGAAACAATTCAAGCGATTCATTGTTCTTATTGTTCGCCAAAAAAACATGCCCTTTTATAGCACGATAAATGGTAGAACTGGAGTCTTTATAATCTTTTTCACAAAGTTCTTGGGCTTTTACCCAATCTTCATTTAATAACGCATTAACTAATGTATCGGAAGAATGTTGGTTATTAGAAGCACATGAAATGAAGATAAGACTCCATACAACGAAGAATAGTATCTTTTTCATATAATTATCTCTTATCGTTAGTGTGATGAATAATATTGTGTTTAAAATATATCATGATTTTTTCAAAAATAAATGCGATATATAACTTTAGTCTTATTTTCTCAATATTTGGTTCTACCTATATTGTCATTTTTACTAAAATGTGTCGCTGTTCCTGTCCTTATATCAGCATTTACTGTGTTACTTCTCCACGTTTGTAAATCAGCTACTTGCTGAGTTCCCTGAGAACCGCACTTACCATACTACGATTTGAGCTTTTCATTGAAACCTCCTAATATTGATTGTTGTTATCATTTCATATTTTATTGTTTAAATATTTAATTCCTACTTTATTATAATAAAATTGTTAATATTATTGCATTATACCATTAGCTGTGGGATGTAAATCTATTTCTGAATCTAATTTATCTGACTGTGACTTCTCATTTTTTTCCAAACTCAAATCAATAAGACTATTACATTCTACACACGTGAATTTCCTTTCTATTCTCTCTGCTTCCTCTAATTCCAATTTCTCACCACATTGTGGACATTCTATCTCATTTGGAAGCCTCTCATCAACTATTTTATTATTTTCTTTTATCGCACCACGCAACTCATTTGTGTCTAACCAGTACCATGCAAATACTGCATAAAGAAATATTTGCTTTGAAAGTGGTATGCTAAAAAACGTTATTATATTCCCTTCAGCATAAACTGATAAACCCCAAATTAGAATTCCCGTGGTTATTATGTAACCGAATATAGCTCCTGCTATACTAGAGATATTTCTTACTATTGCTTGAATGACTAATGCACCTATAATTACTGGATTAAACATGACCGGATCCTCCTTTTTATGATGTATTGTTGTTACAAGGTTTTATTTAATTCTTTTTCCATTACCAACTCCTTCTGGTAATGTTCCAAATCTTTCCGAAATTGCATCACTTATATGATTAGTAATTCCTTCAGCCAAAAGTCCGCCTAAAACTCCGGCACCTAAACCAAACGCTAGTTTTGTACTTGTACTTGGTTCAACCACATCACTGGGATATGCAAAGCTACCTACTGTTATGCCAGCTACAAACAATAAGAAAGTTGGCAAACCATTTTTATCAAGCTCTATTTTATCAACCCATATACTGTCTCCATTAGCCTTGTATAATTTGAAATTCATTTGTAAGATGTGCTCTCCCAGGAAGTCGTCTTTATATCTGCTAATTGAAGAAAATAAAACTGCATCAACTTTCTCTTTCTCACAGATTTCAGCTATCTTGCTCCTAGTTAAGTCTTCCACACCATTTATCCCAGAACCCTTATATTGAACAGGAGCAACAACATCATAATCCCGATTGAGTACTTCCTCAATTACAATATTTTCCACATTCTTAAAATCCTCCTGTGTTATCTCAGTTTCAGCATTCAAAGCACTATTATCTTTTAATTCCAATATTCCAATTGATTTTACAGAATTGTTTTCATAATCGGATTGCAGGAACTCAGGTGGAACAGTTCCACATCCAAATAAACACAATCCCAAAATGACTATAAAAAGAACAGAAAATTTTTTCATTGTCTTGTTTCCTTTCAATTTATTGCTATTTGTAATATATATTCCATGAATGGGTCTCTTAAATTTATTTAGTTAATTGTATTCTTATTTTCTCATATTTGGTTCTACTTATATTGTCATTTATAGTAAAATGTGTCGCTGTTTTTTATAGGTATTGGTATAACACTACAAAAAATGTTTTTTTGTGATTTTTAAGAAATCATTGAATGCAAATTGTATTAATATTTGAAGATTCCCCTAAAAAGAGTTGACTACAGTAATTTTATTTTTCTTTAGATATTATTGCAGATTAAAAATCCTCACGATTTATAGCTTCAATTTCTAAATTTCCTGAAATCACGCCATATAATGTTACTGTAATACCGTTAATTTGACCATCCGATATATTGAAATTGAAAATATCTTCGCTTTTGTTGTAACTGCCTTCCGGGCCAAATAATTCCTTGTAACCATACCAGTTATTCCCGTTGCAATATTTCATTATATAGTTACCAAGTGGAACCTTAACCTTGATGGTTTGCCCGCCGTACACAAAAATCATGAAATACTTTGAATTATTACCAACATCCGCAAGTTTTACTAAGTAGTATTTCCCACTATCGGTTTTAATTTCGAATGGAGCAGTCATTTCCTCATCAATATTGGTTTTAACAGTTTCATGTACTGGTGGGCTTAATGGCGTCAAATCTAAATAGTTTTCTGCTCTACCGGGTTCACTTTCAACGGGGGTTTTTTCCACTGAATTGTTATCAGCTATAAAGAGTAAATAAAAAGGAATTATTAAAACTGCAGCGATCAAAATTGGACCCCAGAAGGACATAGCAGAATTGTTACTTCTTAACATAATATTTTCTCTACTATTGAATTGCAGTTAATCTCATTTTAACAAAACCATTTTTCGAGAAATATTTATCCTGTTTTCTGCCTGAAGCCTGTAAATATAAACTCCACTTGACAGTAGTTCCCCATCAGAGCTACTGTTCCACTCAAAATAATGAATTCCCTGCTCCAACTCTCCGTTATAGAGTGTTGCTACTCTTTGTCCGAGTATATTATAAACGTCCAATTTTATGTTACTCTTGTCCGGGATAATAACCGCTATTGTTGTAGCCGGGTTAAAAGGATTAGGATAATTATTTAATAGTTCGAATTTTGTAGGTATATATTTTTCAATCTCTTTCTGCACCAATTTTTTTTCACCGATTATAACATACATTCTGGCTTTATTTATTTTTGGTATAAAAGAATAGCTGGGATTGTCTCTCATATCCTGAACCCTCGCTGTTGACTCATCAACAAGATAGACCTCAAATTCATCGGGGACTAATTGGATGTTATTGAATTTTATATTGCTTTCTATTTTATTCTTTATATTAGCAATAAAATCCCAGCTCTCAACTCCCATTATATTGTTTCTTATATCGCCTCCCCACTCATTATGTTCACCATCCCAATCAGGTCGGTTAAAATATAAATGAGGTATTTCTCCCATTATCCTTGGCTTTATCATATCAAATTTATCAACGGTTTGATTTGCTTCCGGTGAAATTCCCAGAACTGTAGTTTTATCAATATATTTACCTGATTTGAATTCGATGTTTATCATCCAAGAATTTACGTTTGTACCTCTTTTTCCTAAACCTGAGGGCAAATATGGAATTTTAATCTCAGTTAAACTCGAATTAGTATTATCTAGTAAATATCCTATAAATGGCTTTATTGTATCAGCTAATCCTAGAACATTTCCCGTCCAGTATGTAGGCTGTTTAGTAAGACCCTGATTATATGCTACTATATCAGACCAGGCTACATTAACCAGGAAAGGATTTGTTATCAAATTAAATTTATTAGATGAGATTGAAATGGTTGTAAGGTTTTGTGCATCCAGAGGACTTGAGGATACACTTACGTTATTTAGAGTCCAGTTACCGGTATTGATTAGCCAAAATGCTCTTCCTGGGGCACATAAAAAATTATCTGAATTATCAAATTTAACATAATAATCCTCTGGGTTTCCATTGTCCCAATAGACTTCCCAATCTTCACCTTGAGTACCAGTTATAAATTCATTAATTTTTTTCGTGCTATTGCCTGGAATGCCGATTAATCTATAGTCTGTAGATTTATAATCCGAAGAATTCGAATAACTTGGGTAGTTCTCTGTGTAGTTTAATGTTAAGGTCGTTGGTTGAGTAACCCCACCGGACTGGTTAATAGTTACAGCCATCGGACTACCAACTATACCCGTACTTGTTATAGTAATTGCTGCACTCCGGGATGATGAACTTTGGTTTACAGTATAGTCAATAGAAATTGTTCCATCATCTGTTCCACCGCTACCACTTGTAATTACAGCCCAGGCAGCATCGGATTCAGCAGTCCATTCCATTGTTCCCGTTCCGGTGTTGCTTACCGAAAATGTAGTTGTACCGGATACATTCGATACATTTCTTTCCGATGGTGTTACTGTTAACACTGGGGCAGAGACTAAGATTGTAAATACCGAATTACTTTCATCATATAAACTGCTGTTTGATACATCAATTATTTTTACTTTACATTGTGTTGAAAGAGTATTCGGAATTGTCCAGGTATAACTACCTAAACTTGCTGATGTACTTTCAATTATTGTTGACCAGCTTGTACTATTATCTGTTGTGTACTCAATTTTAACATTTGTAACCCCACTACTTGTCCAGGTAATGTTTTGCGTACTTCCTGATCTCCAACTCTCCCCTCCATTTGGGTATGTAACTGTTATTGAAGCTGGCGTAGCTGATGAAATTGTAAATGCATTATCACTTACATCATTTGTTGTGGAGTTATCTACATTACTTATTCTCACTTTACAATTAGTGGATGGTGTATTTGGTATTGTCCAGTTATAACTACCTGAACTTGCAGATGTACTTTCTATTATTGGTATCCATGCTGCACCGTTATCTGTTGTATATTCTATCTTAACATTTGTAACTCCATTACTTGTCCATGTAATATTTTGCTGTGTTCCAACTTGCCAGTTTTCGCCACCATTGGGAGATGTGACTATAATAAATTCAGAGCTTGATTGGAAAATCCATCCTGTGTTGCCACCAAGATCCTGGCTATTAACAGCAAAAAATGAAGCCCCTCCAGTCGCTGTCGAATTTTTGAGATTTACGTAATTGACAATGACGATACCTGAAGATTTAGAAATTGTTCCTCCAGTTACGGAAGCATAATCTCCAGATGTTCCATCGCAAGTAAAAGTACCATTAATGGTTTGTATATCAGATATGGTTGTTTCTTTGCTTGTACCAAGTGTAAGATTGTT
>MGZZ01000148.1 GCA_001802795.1 Ignavibacteria bacterium GWC2_36_12
CCCGTTTCTTACACCGGCTTGCATTATAGTTTCACCTTGCGTGAATTCTATCTCTTTCTTATCCAAAACAAATTTAGGCATGTCAATCCTGAAAGTAAGCTTAAACTAATTTATAATCGTATTAACGTCATAATAATCAAAACCGAATGCGTCCGCTACTCCCTTGTAAACAATCTTTCCATCTATAATATTCAATCCAAATTTAATTTCCTTATTGGTTTTGATTGCTTTTTCAAAACCTTTATTTGCAATCTCAACAGCGTAAGGAAGTGTTGCATTTGTTAAAGCAAGAGTAGAAGTGTGGGGAACTGCTCCAGGCATATTTGCCACACAATAATGCAAAACTCCATCAATTACATAAGTCGGGTTTTCATGTGTAGTCGGTCTGCAGGTTTCAATGCATCCTCCCTGGTCAACTGAAACATCAACTATTACGGAACCTTCTTTCATTATTTTTAACATTTCGCGCGTCACAAGTTTCGGTGCTTTAGCGCCAGGAATAAGCACAGCTCCAATTACAAGATCGGCGTTTGGCAGCGCTGTACGAATGTAATATTCGTTCGACATTGCAGTCATAACATTCTTCGGCATTACGTCATCAAGATATCTCAGTCTATAAAGATTGTTATCAAAAATTGTAACCCTTGCGCCGAAACCTGCAGCAATCTTCGCAGCATTAGTTCCAACAACTCCTCCACCCAGAACCATTACTTCGGCTGGACCCGTACCGGGAACTCCGCCTAAAAGAACTCCTCTTCCGCCCATTACCATTTCCAGGTACTTGGCGCCTTCCTGTGGAGCCATTCTACCCGCAACTTCGCTCATTGGTATTAATAAAGGAAGTGATCTGTCTTCCTTCTGTACTGTTTCGTATGCAATTGCAACACATTTACTTTTCATTATCGCTTCGGTAAGCTCTTTGCTTGCAGCAAAATGAAAATATGTAAAGATAATTTGTCCTTCCCGGATCATTTTATATTCATTATTTATCGGTTCCTTTACTTTCATAATCATATCGGCATTTTTGAAAATCTCTTCAGGCTTGTTTGCAATTTCAACTCCAACTGCTTTATAATCATCATCCGAAAAACCGCTGCCCGAACCTGCATTAGTTTCAAGAATAACTTTATGATTATTCTTAATTAATATTTGTGCCCCTACCGGCAAAAGAGCTACCCTGTTTTCATTTGCTTTTATTTCTTTTGGTACTCCGATAATCATTTTTCACCTCTCCGCTAAAATTATGCGGCTGATTTTAATAATACATCTTTTGATTTAATAATAATCTTAAACATCGTTTTCTCATCGAGTAATTCATTTGCTATATCTATGATTTGTTCTCTCGTAACACCATCTATCTTTTTAATAATTTCTTCTGTTGGAACAATCCTGTTATAATAAAATTCCGACTGAGCCATTCTAATCATCCTGTTTGATGTACTTTCAAGACTTAACAGGATATTTCCCTTCAAAGCCTCTTTGGCTTTATCTAATTCCTTTTCTGAAACCTTAACAGAGCGCAGCTTCTTAAATTCTCTATATATAATAGATAGCGCCCTGTCAACCATTTTTTCGTTAGTAGATAAATAAACTCCGAAGGCTGAGGTATCATAAAAAGAATTAAGAAATGAATTTATCTGGTATGCAATTCCGTTTCTTTCTCTTACAGATTGAAATAACCTCGAGCTGCTTCCTTCACCTAGAATTTGAGTTAACAACGCCGTATTAATTCTCTTTTCATTTTTGAAACCGTATGAAGGCTTTCCAATAACAGCATGTACCTGCTGAATTTCTTTTTCGATAAATTCTACCTTAGAATTATAAGTTGGATTATTAAAATACCTTCTTCTCGAAGGACTGACGCCAAGATCCCTGTTAAAATATTTATCAGTTAATCTTACCAGGTCTTTATGATCGACAGCACCTGAAGCGGCAATAATTATTTTATTAAATCCGTATTTTTCTTTCATGTAATTGAAAAAATCGAACTGGGAAAAAAGAAGAATATTTTCTGCTGTTCCTATGATAGGGTAACTTAAGCTGTTTCCGGCAAAAATCATTTCCTCGAACTTTTCAAAAATTAATTCTTCCGGGTTATCCTGCACATCGTTAAGCTCATCTATTATAACACTTGCTTCTTTTTTAATCTCAATAGATTTAAGAGAAGGATTCTGGATCATATCTGAAAGAACATCAAAAGTTTTTTCAATATGATTTGCTAATCCCCTTCCGTAGTAACAAGTGTGCTCTTTTGAAGTGAACGCATTCAGGTAACCCCCACACGATTCAATTTCCGTTGCAATTTTCAGTGCGGTTCTTTTCTTTGTTCCTTTAAAAAGCATGTGTTCAATAAAATGAGTAATGCCGTTGTTTGCCGGGTCCTCATCTCTTGAACCGACATTAAACCAAAAGCCAAGAGAAAAAGAATTTACGTACGGTATATTTTCAGATAAAACTCTAATTCCATTAGGAAGGATAGTCTTGTTATATTGGTTCAAAATCGTATAAATTTCAGAATTTGGTAATCAAAAAATTGTGTTCAAATATAGAGAAATGGCGTAAGGCAGTCAAGGAAAGAAGCAGATGGAAAATGCCTACCTGTCGGCAAGGCAGGGAAGACGGCAAATGGAAAATGGGAAAAAGTAAAAAAACTTCAATATTTTTTTCACCGTGCTTTTATAAAAGGAACCATTAAACCTACTGCAATATTCTATAGGAATAAATCCCACCACATAGTTAATTATTCTATTCCAAACATCAGCTTAACAGATATACCCCGTGGTTCTTTACTTTTCAGAATTGAATCGGAATGAGAAGCTGTAAGCAATACAAAAATTGTTCTTAAAGTAATTCTCATGTCCAACAATAAAGATTTTTCTTTCTCATAAAACTCTTCGAGTTCAATTAAGTTTGCCGTACCCTCTCTTCTTTCTCCATATACCTGCCACATCCCTGTTATTCCAGGTTTTGAATTTATTTTTGTTCTCCTATTGTAATATTCCTCGTCTGATCTTTGCATTATCTCCAGATCAGCTTCTAGAAGAGGGCGGGGACCAATCAATGACATTTCGCCTTTCAGAACGTTTATCACTTGCAGAATTTCATCAAGACCGGATTTTCTGAGCCACCTGCAGAACAGAGGTACATACATTTCATATTCCTCTTTAATGAATACATTATTTGAAATTCTTTCTACCTCTTTAAAAGAAGAAAAAGGAATCTCAATCCTGTTTCTAATTGTTCTTATCTTTATTATTTGTACGGATTTTTTCTCCAATGTTATTTTTCTTTTCTGGAAAATTACTGGGAATTGACCGGTGCTAATAATAACAAGGAATAGAATTACAACTATAAACGGGATGCTCAAAACAATTATTATCGGTGAGAGTACTAAATCTATCAGCCTTTTGGTCATATTACCCCACATAAAATTGAACCCTTCCCACAGAAAAAAGCTTTTCCGTTTGAATTATACTCTCCGGATTTTCTAAATATGATATTCCATTAAAATTTTCACCTTCTCCATTTCAGAAGTCTAAACGGAATAAAGTTATAATGCTTGAGTTGTGAGTATAAGGAACATAAATAACAAATATATTTAAATCAAGTGTTTAACTATTATCATACTGACAAGATATGCTATTTAATAAATAACATTTTTTTTGTTTCAACATAATTATCAGCTTTCAATTGGTAATGATAAACTCCACTTGATAAATTCTTTCCACTAAACTCAACTTCATACTCTCCCGCTGGCTTCTCTTCATTAACAAGAGTTGTTACTTCTCTTCCCAAGACATCATAAACTTTTAGATTTACGAATGATGAATTAGGAATTACGAATTTAATTTTAGTAGTTGGATTGAATGGATTGGGATAGTTTTGGGAAAGTACAAAAGCACCGGGAACATCTCCAGATTCACCGACATCTGCAACAGAAAATATATTGAAAGCAAAAACATCAAGACTTGGTGTTGCAAGCATTCCATCATTTGCTATTACCATCCAGAAATATCTGCCCGGAATTTGAGCAGGACTATGAACCTGTAATACCGTATCAGATACTGGACCATAAGCATTCCATGTTGCACAGGAATCTCCAGATATGAGTAATGTATAAAGAATCGGATTGTTATCGGGATCTACAACCTTCTGCCAGGTGAAGGAGATTGATCTCATAATCTGCATAGAATCTTCATTAGCAGGGGTTAATAAATGAAATGGTAAAGGCGGATTGTTGGTAGGAGAAACACCACCGGTATATGTATAAAGAATTGTCCCGGAATCGCCAACTGCAAATCCTCTTTCATTATCAAAGAAGTAAATTGAGTTTAGTGACGATGAAGTCGGTGTATTTAATGAAATCCAATCATCACCATTATTTGAAGATTTTAAGACCAACCCATTAATTCCACTTGCATAGATGATATTCGAAGAAGGAATTGATAAATCCAAAAGCCCTCCCCAAAAAACGTTCTCGGGTCCAACAGAATACCAGTGTGAATCCGGAGGGCGTAACCTTGTTATTATTGGTAAAGAAACAAAGTCCCCACCAACTCCCACAATAAATGCTGTCCCATCTTCTGAAAATCCTCCTTTAAAAGCTTCTGACCCTAATCCCTGAAAATAATCCAGAGGCATTTCATTCCAATCTGTTGACGGATATTCCGTTTTCATAAACAGTGAGTGTGGAGTTAATGCAAACACTTCTAAAACATATAATCCCAATTCCTCTGGATCATGACGGGAAGGGTATATTGAACGAATAGGTAAAGTAGTAATCCGTTCTGAGGACCATGTTTTGCCACTATCTATAGAATGATGAACATAACCGGAATCATCACCTATATAAATATTTCCAGGCTCTACAAACACACTAGAAAGAAATTCCTGTTCAACTGAAATATTTAGGAATTGCCATTCTTCACCGCCATTGGTCGTTACAATTATATCTTTTCCAACAACAATCCCATTCAGTGAATCATAAAATGATGTGTTGTTCCATCTCATAATGCAATCTTCAGATTCTGGAATACAGTCAATTTGAGGAGCTGTGTTTCTCCATGTTTCACCTGAATCTGTAGTTTTCATAATAGAACCATCCCGTCCAACTACAATCGCGGTTGTTGAATCAAGCATTACAACATCGGTAAGTCTTTCTGTGGTGCCGCTGTTTCGTATAACCCATTGAGTATTGATTGATTGCACATTAACTATTTCTACTTTATCTACCAGCATAGCACTCGACGCAATGCCGCCTGCACCCATTGAAAGAATAATCTTTTTTCCGGCAAGACAAAACAGTGTTTCTGCGCTTTCATAATATTTCCATTCTTTTTGATTTATTACCATGCCGATCTGGTCACGGGGATAATCTCCTTCTTCTTCAAGCCAAATACCTCCTCCTATTGCAAGATCTTTCCCCCAGCATCGGAGTTGAAAAAATCCATCTTCTTCAAATGGTCCTAATTCTATCCAGGCGTGGGATACTATACATCCACCGGAAATGTAAAGTGATTGGTTCCCACCACTTGGCGGAACATCATTCCTAAATTCCCTCGCACCATATCCCTGCCATCCAATAGTATCCTGGGGTGATTCAAATGAGTTGAAATAGATAACAATGTTACCCTGCTGTGCCTGTGATAATTGGGTGATAAATAAAACAGCACTAATGAAAAAAAATATACAATTCATAAAAGCAAAATGTATTTTTGATTTCATAATAACCCCACTTAAAATTTTTCTTGTCATTGTTTATTTGAGTAAAATTAATTTCTTTGTGCTGAAAAAATCTCCTGCCTTAATTGAATAGAAATAAACACCACTTGCAAAGCTGCCTGCATTCCACTCAACCTCATATCTTCCAGTCTTTTGAAAAGCGTTAACAAGCTCCGCTACTTTTTCACCAAGCGTGTTATAAATAACAAGCTTCACTTCTGATTCTTTTGGAAGCTCATATCTAATTGTGGTAGAGGGGTTGAAAGGGTTTGGAAAGTTTTGATATAGTTTAAATTCTTCAGGAATATCTTTATTATCAGATACACTGGTTAAAACTGTTTGCTTCAGGAGCCATACTCCTGTTCCTGCTGTTCCTATAAAAACATAACTGCTATTATTATCAGGGCTTTTTATAGTAACAATAGAGGTTACCTTTTTTACAGGCATACTAATAAGAGGTTCAAATGTAGTCCAGTTTTTTCCCCCATCAGTGCTATGGATAAAGTAGAAATAATCATTTGAAATTGATCCGCCGGCATAAATATTTTCTGGATGAAGCCGGTCTACAGCAATGGCATTTAATTTAACAATTTGTGCAGGGGGTGTGAAAACCGATGTCCATGTATTACCATTATCAGGAGTAAGTAAAATTTCTCCATCCAGACTAACATAAACAGAATCAGGATTACGTGTATTTATTGCAATTGACGATGCTGCTTCAGCTTCTATAAGTGTCAGAATGAACATCTTCCAATTATTTCCTCCATCGGTTGAATAAAAAGCCACAGGCGACAAACCAAAACTTCCTGCTGCCCATGAAATCTTGTTTGAAAGAAATGCCCAATGAGGATTAACATCAATTGAGTTTATCACAGGTTGTTCTGGGGGAAAGGGATTATCTTCAATTTTCGATTGAGTCCAGAAGTCTTCTCCCCAAGTCCTCCTGAAAATGCCAAAGTTTGTGCCTGCAAGAATATCAGTAGGTGCAGTATGTCCGGTATAATAATAACTTTTAAGAGCATTAATACTGTTTGCATTTTTATTTATGCCACTGTCTAAAGCCACCCAATTAGTATCAAAAGAATTGGTGGTCTCTCTGCTGAATAATAATGTTGAGTCAACATCTGTTGAGTCTGGTTTTACTGCTGCATACAATCGTAATCCATCCATTGGACCGACACCCCAATGCTGTACTGTTAAGGCTGTGACTGATTTACCTTCAAGACCAATATTTGCCCAATCCTGGAAATCATTAGTAGATGTAATTGATTTACGAAACACGCCATCTTCATTGGTACCAGCAAAGATATAATCAGAGTTGAAAAAACTAAACTCATCAGAGTAATCCGATTCTTCTGCAGTTAAAGATGTTATTACTTTATCCTGTAATCCGTAAGGAACAAATTCAGTAATGACTTCAGGAGAAACTCCGCCATTTTCTGTATAAAGGATTGTACCAGAATCTCCAACTACAAAACCTCGTGAATTATCCAGGAAAGAAATTGCATTAAGATTCTTTGTGGTTGGTACTTTTGCAATCGGAAACGTATCTCCACCATTAGTTGATCTTGTAATCAATCCATTGATTCCACATGCATAAACAAATTTTTCAGAAGGAACAGAAACACCAAGTAAAATACCTTCAGGAAAATGCGGAAATATTAACCTTTGCCATGTATCTGGTGGAGATACAAATGTTTTTAGTATTAAGGGCAGCGACTGCACCCACAGTTCTCCCTGCACACCAACAATAAATCCTGATCCACCGCCGTTTGCAAATTCACCATGGAAAACTTCTGAGCCAAGCCCCTCCACAGGAATAGAAATTTCACTCCACTGACCTTGTGGGAATTCCTGATTTTTATAAAGTGTCGTAGGAGTTAATGCATAGATGGGCAAACCCATTACGTAAGGTCCACGCCAGGCAAATAAAGAACGGATTGGCTCATCACTAATTTTTTCTGATGACCATGTTTTACCAGTATCAAGAGAATGGTGTACCCAGCCGGAATCATCGCCCACATAAATATTACCAGGTGCAAGATAAAGTGAAGTCAGATATTTCCCGTTAAAAGGAATTACGCCTTGATACCAACTTTCACCTTTATCTGAAGTAATTCTAAAAGCACCATCGCCAACTACGATTCCATAAGTGTTATCAAAAAAAGAAACATCATTCCATGGTACCACGGAAGAAAGCATTATTGTCAGATTTATCCATGTCTTTCCTGCATCACTTGTTCTAAGGATTGATCGTCCACGCCCGACAGCAATTGCTGTTACGGAATCGAGTGTAACTACGTCAGTAAGTTTTTCGTTAGTGCCGCTGTTTTGCTGAATCCACTGAGCATTCAGCAATGATGTATTATTCAGTATAAAAAAGAATGATATAAAAAATTTAATTGAAGTCTTCATTTGGAACCTCTTGTAAATGATTTTCTAATCTTTCAAATCTTACTTCAATAATATTAATTTTTTCGCCGATACAAAGCTTATCCCGCTTGCGGGATCAGCGGCTTTTATTTGGCATATATAAACTCCACTTGCAAATTTCTCGGCATTCCATTCAACCTTATACCTTCCCGCCTTCTGAAACTCATTTACAAGTTCAGCTACTTTTTCACCAAGCATGTTATAAATAACAAGCTTTACTTCTGTTTCTTTCGGGAGTTCATATTTTATTGTCGTAACAGGATTAAAAGGATTAGGATAATTCTGAAATAGCGAATAAGAAACAGGTAAAGGCAGTTCATCCAGAACATCAGAAGTTGTTTTATTGCTGTCGGAAGGTGTTGGCTCATTAAAATAAACCCAATTACCAGAACCATCAGGAAGCCTTCCATAAGAAATATCAGTTGTCTGTTCAGAATAAGTAAGAGAATCAATGAATAAAGTGTCGTCATCAAAAACTTGTGTTATGCCAATTTGTTCACCTGTTGCATCTAACTTAAAGCTTAAATGAAGAATGCCCTGCCCGGTCTGGTCGTCAGCCCAAAGCAATATATGACTTTTGGCAGGAATAGTTGTAAGCTCTGTAGAATAATATGGAATTTGATACTTACATGGATTATCTAAATTATCAGTAATAAATAACCCGCCGATATTTACTTGATAGCTATTGTTATTAAATATTTCAATCCAGTCATCATATTCTCCGTTCTCATCAGAATTGACGTTATTGTTGCTTGCAAGAAACTCATTTATAAACAAATCAGTTACCTGATTTGAATTATTTGATCTGCCTGGGGTACCGCCATCGTTATAGCTGCTTCGCCAGCTATGCGATACCATATTTTCAAGCGATGTATTTTGTAACTCAAGAGATGGTCCAAATCCATCCGGTTCTTTTGGCCACCAGCCCCCCACAGTCGGATTATCATAGTTTACAAAGTCTAATGTATTTCCTTTATCATCTAAAAAAAGAAGATTACCCTGATTGTTTTGCAAGCCTCCACTTTGCCATTGATAAACTTTATAACCTCTTCCTTCGTACAAATTTTTATCCTTAGCTAAAATGAAATATTCACCGGATGCGATTATTTCATCCTCAAATTGATATGATATATCACCAATGAATTTGAAATTATTAATGTTAATGGTTGATTCACCAGCATTGACTATTTCAACAAACTCATAATTATCTCCATCCATTGGGTTGTAATGTATTTCATTAATTATAAGATTCGTCTGTTTGAATTGATCAAATGGATACGCACCAATATCTGCTATTGTGCCATCCGGATCATAGGGCAATGATGGATCACCTTTGTTAATTGCAGGAGAACCAAACGATAAGTTCAGATTATTTAAGAATAACGGATCAGCTTTAATGTTTTGCAATCCTTGAAGATTATCTGTGTTGGAAAGTGAATATGAAATGGTGATGTATGATAAAGGATCAACAAACAAAGAAGATCTTTTGCTGTTAGCGATAATGCAATTGACAATATCAGCACTTCCGCCGCCGTGCCCGATATTCTTTTCAAAGCAGGCAATGCCATATTGGTTCGCATAGAAAGTATTGTTTTCAATATATCCATAAGAATTAAAATCTTTTATCCCTACCCCCTGACCGCAATTAGAAATAATATTTCTTGTAATTATTGCATCCGAACCTCCTCCAATTGAAATTCCTTTATCACAAACGTTATAGATAATATTGTTTTCTATAAAAATATTTTGCGCTCCCTCACCCAGATCAATTGCATCGCTGTTAAAGCCGTATATGTTAAAGATTTTATTTCCTCTTACTACACCGGAATGTACTTGATCTAAATCTATCCCATCCGAATCAAAAGCATCATTCCCGATGAGATTACAATTTTCAACCAACGCAAAATTGGCATCTTTAATATTTATCAAATCACCAAAAGATTTAGTATATAGTGAACAATTTTTAATCGCCACATTTCCCAATTGTATAAAAACAGGAGCTTCCACATCTTCTACTGAAACTCCATCAAGCAATAAATTAGAATTGTAAGATGATATAGCTGCTTTGTCACGCGTAAAATCTAATCCTTTAGTTGCTCCTTTAATTTTCAGATTCATGATAACAGACGAATCAGTTGAATTTACAAAACAAAGTGCACCCCACTTTTGGGAGTTTTCATTAGGCGATATTTGAACCGTTTCCTCCTTTGATCCTTCTATAAGCAGTTTCCCCTTAATTAAAATACTTGCATCTTCCGGCATTAAAATCTCAACGCCGCTTTCAATTGTTAAAGTTATATTCGAATCAACAACAACATTAGCTTGCGCATAGTATGGGGAATTGGACTTTACTAATGTTGTGTTGTTAGAAATTTGAGATGGAATAAAGCTTACAGAGACAGATTCAAACTGAGCTTCAATTGTCAGAGAATCTTCAACTAAAACAATGCTTACCGGATTTTGATATTCATTTGAAACACCTATCCATTTTACAAATCTATAACCTGGTTCAGGAACTGCTTTTAATTCTATTGGTATATCTTTGAAATAGATTCCGCTCCTCGTCTCTTTTATTGTTTCAAAATTATTTACTATTACTTTCCCAAAATTTAAATCGGCATTAATTGTTATCGTTGAAGTTCCTGACAAACTAAAATTATTTAAAATATGTTGTCTTTGATACGATGGACGATTTAAAGCAAACTGTCGCATTTTTTCAATATTCTTTTCCCATTCAGCATAATTAGCAATAGGGGGTAAACCATTTATTAATCCACCGAAATTCCAACGATTTATGTGACGGCTTATTTCCGTATTTATTCCGGATTTAAATCTATTAATTGCTGAGAGAATTGTATCGGGATGGAATATAGTATTCATATAACTTGAGAATTTCTGAATGAATTTTATTTTAAATTCTTCATTCTCAATAAGCTTTCTAAATGTTAATGTAGACCAAAGAGGATATACATTATTTTGAATTGGAGATGTCACAAGCTGAAGAGTATTTGTCTGATAGCTCGATGTTCCCGGTCCTTCGCCGGCAAATGCATTATCAGTATCGAATAAAACCCATCTCCATTTCTTTCCATCTTTTCTCTCTTTCCATATTCTTACATTCTGATTCAGCCAGAAAATATTATCATAATAGATTTCAGTTATATAGTAGTTTATGTATTCTTCAATATCTATTTTCGATTTAACATATTCATAATTTCCCGGAATTGATAAGTCTTGCTGTTCGAAATAATTTATTAAATCGACGAATTCTTCTCTCTGTCCCTCGACCACCTCGGGTATTCTGTTCAAATTGTATTCTATTAAGTCGACATCATCGGGATTAATATTATTTAGAGATGCCAGATAAGCAGAACCTATTTTTTCTCTAATATTATAGATTCCCCAGTACTCGCCATTTATAAACATAGCTGAGGGTACAAATGCCTGGCAATCGATATCGACTTTATTCATTACCAGATTTTGCAGTAATCCATCCCTGAACATAGTTAGTCTGTTATCTGGCACTCCCCCGTTTCTCAAATAAAGTTCTGTAAAATTATCAAGCTCTCTATCCGGAAATATTTGATAGATTATAGCTTCTTCACCATAATTTTCATCAGTTGAAATTGTAAATGATTTTTGTGGATAATTGAGCGATGCCTGTCCTGTCATTCTCAAACCGGCATCAATTGAAAAACCTTTTGATCTGTCCGGTTCGAAGAACTCAATTGTTACCGGAATCTCTCTCGACTTGTATTGATTATCATAAATACCTTTTTCTTCATCCCATAAAGTCTCCGGGAAAGCTGATAAAGAAATTACTGACAAATCAGTTGACTCATTTATAAAATAATTATAAGTATGAATTCTACATGGCAGTTTATTTTGTTCATAAACTCTAACCCGAAGGATTTTAGTTTCAGAAATTTGTATTGGTTGAGTATAAGTCTCAGAATTAATTGTCGGACGGCTTCCATCCAACGTATATTTGACTTCGTAATTTGATGTATTAGCAGAAATGTTCACATACTGAGTGTTATTGTAAAAACCGCTTCCGACTGATAAAATCGGAATAACAGAAAATTCTATTTGTGTTACGCTGGTTGTAATATTACTTGCATTAGGTGTAGGATCTCCGAAATAATACCAGTTAGAAGTTCCATCTGGCTTTCTTCCCATCGAAACATCTCGTTCTTGCAGACCAAAGGTTACGGAATCAACCAATAAAGTATCAGAACTGAACAAAGCAATTTCTTCACTGGCTCTACTTATTGCAAAATTGAGGTGGAAATATTTTGTTGTGAAATAATCGTAAGGGTAATAATCCCTTCGATAAGTGTGACCGGGGATATCATTGTATCCGTCTGCCCACAAAAGTAAAAATCCTTTTGAGGGAATAATTACTGATACCGGGAATTGATATTTAGTGGGTTGATTTAAATTATCTGTAATGAAGTAATTCCCGATATCAACATCAAAGTCTTCATCATTATATAATTCAATCCAGTCGGAGTAATCATCAAAGTCTACAATATCGGCATTAATGCTAACGTTTGAAGCAAGGAATTCATTAATAAATATTTTAGGATTCTGCTGTGCTTTTAAGCCCGGCTGCAAAAGCAAAAAGGTAATAATGACTAAATTTGCATTCATCTTTGTCATATGTTTTAAGAGATGACATCTTTCTAAAAGATGCCGTCTCTCTCAGTTCTTATTTTATCAGGCACATCTTTTTACTTAAAGTTCTCCCGCCCGCATTTAAAACATAGAAATATATTCCGCTTGAAAGACCTGTCCCGCTTGCGGGATTACTTGCATTAAACTCGACTTCATATTCACCAGCCGGTTTTTCTTCACTTACAAGTATAGCTATTTCTCTTCCCAAAATGTCATAAATCTTAAGCGTAACGAATGACAAATGACCAATGACAAATGACAAAGTTGTATTCGGATTAAAAGGATTAGGATAGTTTTGCTTTAATTCAAATTCCGTAGGATATGTTTTATTGTTTCTATCATCTATCCATGTTGTTCCGGCATCTGTTGTTCTTAATACTAAATAAGGTCCTGCTGCCCAGCCGTAATTATCTTTTATAAATATTGAATTCAACGGACCAGGCAGGCTGTCAACAATTACTTCCCATGTGTCTCCTCCGTTTGTTGACTTTAGTATTACTCCATTATTAGCTTTATCCGCTCCAACTGCCAAGCCAAGGTTACTATCTATGAAATACATATCATTGATCAGATACGGAATTGCCTGATTTTTAATCCAGGTTTGTCCATTATCATCAGACTTTAAGAAAATTGCAAAAGAGTTTTGGTCGTTCATGTAACCACCGGAAATCCAGACATTATCATCAATAGAAAATACTTTTTTTAATGGAAGATCTGTTAGCGGAGTTGTTTTTACCCATTCATCCTGAATACACTTTACTATCATCCCGCTTTCACCAACAGCCCAGCCCGTTGTATCTGAAAAGTAAATTGAGTGCAGGTTATAGGTATTCGGGCAATTGTACAGTACGTCCCATGTATAACCGCCATCAGTAGTTTTTAATATCGCGGTTTCTCCTGTATTTATTTCATAACTTCCAACAACCCATCCAATTTGCTCATTTCTGAAATACATATCGTTTCCATGAAAAGAATCGATAAACGGGTCAGGATAGAATTCGTATATTTCAGCCCAGTTATTTCCACCATCAGTTGTTTTATAAATGCCTCCAGCTAAGCAATATCCTGTAAATTCGTCGAAAAAGATACAATCTGTAAACGTACCACCATCTATACAGGAATCACCGATAGAATATTTAAGCTCCCATGTTTTCCCACCATCATTGGTAGAAAGTATATCCCCTCTGTCTCCACAATGCCCTATAAAAGCCCCTCCAAACAGAAATCCTCTGTTGTTATTAATAAAATAAGTATCTAAAACCGGGTAGGAAAATTTTTTTATTTCCCAATTTAAACTTTCAGGTGACATTTTCCAGAGGAATGGAAAGTAAACACCACCTCTTCCTCCTGCGCCAAATCCTCCAAGTAAAAATCCAACTTTAGATGAATTGAAGTATATTTTATTCAATAAAAAGCTAAATGATTGAATATTTTGCCAGGTAACGCCGCCATCCGTGCTTTTTTTAATAGAGTTTTCATTCCAGCCATTGCTCATGGCTGTATAAACCGTTGCACTATCAAGAAATTTATATGAACTAATATTAGTGGAAGTTTGTGTTATAACTGTCCAGGTTTTTAGCATATCTTCTGTTTTACAAAGGAAATAAATTGTATCTGAATGTGCCGTAAAATATCCTGTTGTATTATCCAAAAATTGCAAGTTGGTTATATCAGAAAATTCATTCGTAATAGTCTGTTCCCAGGTGCTACCGCCATTTGTGGTTCTTAGAATTATGCCTTGGCATCCTGTACTATCACAGTAATCACCTACAATTACTCCATATTCAGGATTCTGAAACCATAATGATCTATAATAACTGCCCTGTATGTTGGGAGAAACATCATCCCAGCTCAAACCCCCATTTAAAGTTTTATATATTTTATTATCACCTGCTGCATAAAGATTATTACCATCAATTATATAAATTGAATTAAGCCAAATATCGGCAATTTGCTTTTGCACTAACCAACTATAACCTCCATTACTGGTTTTAATAATTATTGTCCAGCTGCCTGATGAATTATAAATCGTTGCGATAGCCCAACCAACAGAATCATTGAGAAAATCAATCTGGTTTATATTCCAATTTTCATTTACTGGTATAGAATTCCAGGTTTCTCCTCCATCCGTTGTTTTTAATAAATTTGCTTCCCCTTCACCAATCCAACCAATATTTTCATTTACAAAATCAATTGAATTTATCCATCCTTTAAATCCTTCATTCAAAATTTCCCATTGGGCATTAAGACTTGTAGATGCGAATAATGAAAGGACTATTGTTAAAATTAGAGTCTTCATGTTGCTCTTCTTATTTCAGAAGAACCATTTTCTTAGTTACAGTATAACTTCTGGTTTTTAATTCGTAAAAATAAATTCCGCTTGAAAGATTACTACCATCAAACTCAATTTCATATTTTCCTG
>MGZZ01000149.1:0-147 GCA_001802795.1 Ignavibacteria bacterium GWC2_36_12
TACTGCCTCTTGCTTTATCAATTTTAAATTTTTCTTTTGAGCTAATTTTAAGATAATAAGCAGCAAGATCAATAATTTTATTCATCACGGTGTCTTCATCGTGAGCCCAGCATTCGCAGCCTTTTAATGAAGGAATTTCCGCCGTAA
>MGZZ01000149.1:188-16715 GCA_001802795.1 Ignavibacteria bacterium GWC2_36_12
TATTAATACTTGTTTTATAAAAGGCCATATTTTTCACGAAATTCCTCAGCATTTCTTATCCCGTCCAAATCTATAATTTTATTTATCCTCTCGTTTTTTAATCTTGCTATTAGCTCTTTCCTATTTTCATTACAATTTGGCTTTGGAACAATATCTTTTACTCTCATTGTTACAACTAATTCATATTTTGAAGAATCATAAAAATCTTTAACGAACTTAGGATTTGGCATTGCTTTGTAATTAATCGAGGGGGATTTCTTCCTCATTATTTATCTCCTTATAATTTTAAAGAGTCATTTAATAAGAACTTGTTCCTTTCTCACCCGAAACTATCTTAACGCTTGCGCTTGCACCAATTCTGTCTGCACCGCTTGCAATCATTGCCTGCGCATCTTCTTTGGAACGAATTCCTCCCGAAGCCTTAACTCCAATGCTGCTTCCAACAACGTATTTCATTAAGGCAACATCGCCGACAGTTGCACCACCTTTACTGAATCCTGTAGAGGTTTTTACAAAATCCGCTCCTGCTTTTTTACATATTACACAAGCCTTAATCTTTTCTTCATCGGTTAATAAAGCAGTTTCAAGAATTACTTTACAGATTAAATTATTCTTTTTAGCCACAAGCACGACCTGGTTTATATCGTTAAAGACATACTCATAGTTCCCCTGCTTATGCTGACCAACGTTCATAACCATGTCTATTTCATCAGCGCCGTTTTGTATTGCCTGTTCTGCCTCAAATCTTTTTGTCTCTGTTGTATTTGAACCGAGAGGAAAACCGATTACAGTGCAGATTTTAACTCCGGTTCTTTTTAATAGACTACTTGCCATGGAAACATATCCGGGATTGATGCACACCGAAGCAAATTTAAATTTTGCTGCTTCATCGCAAAGTTTTCTTATTTCATCAGGAGTTGCATCCGGCTTTAATAAAGTATGATCAATTTTGCCAGCGAGATTTTTATCAGGTAAGGCTTCACCAATTCCTAACCCTGCTGCGACTCTTGCTGCACCAACGCCCATAATGTTTTGAACAGTTTTAGGCTGTGTTACAACATTAGTCTCCCAGCCTTTGCAGGATTCTTCTTTGCAGTAAAAATCTCTTAATGTTTTTTCAAGAAATTCCTGCGAGACATCCGTATTTGAAATTTGATAATTCATATCATTCCTCGATTGTAAAACCTATTTTTTTCTTTGGCTTTTCCGGTGGTATTAAAAGCTGATTAATAACTTCAAAGATCGTTTGGATTTGTTCATCGTGTGAATCAATTTTTAATTCTAACTCTTTTAGTTTTTGTGCAAGTTCCTTATGAGTAGAAAGGATTTCCCTCAATTTAACAAAAACCCTCATAATCTGAATATTTACCTTTATTGCCTTTTTACTACGAAGCACAGAGGAAAGCATTGCAACACCTTGCTCGGTAAAAACATAAGGTAGGTACTTGCGATGCTCGCCTCTTCCCTTTTTTAAGATCGCATTTTGCGATCTTAAAGCATCATACTCAGATTTGACTAATCGAAACATAAAATCTTCAGGAAATCTGTCAACATTCCTTTTTACTTGTTCATTTAATCTACCAATTGAAACACCATAAAGTCCCGCTAAATCATGATCCAACATTACCTTTTGATTTCTTATCAGATAAATCTTTTTTTCAATCCTATCTATTGGTATAACTTCAGTTTCAATCATTTTATTATTTCCCATTTTTCGAGGTTGCAATTTGCGATCTCTAAAAATATTTGCTCAAATCCCATAGTTCCGATAAGCTTCAAAGGTATTTTTAAGCAGCATTGCTCTCGTCATTAGTCCCACTCCACCTGGTACTGGCGTAATGTAAGATGCTTTTTTAGAAACTTCGTCAAAATCAACATCGCCAACAACGCGGTATCCTTTTTTCGTTGTTTTATCCTCGATTCTATTTATACCAACATCAATAATTACAACTCCATCTTTAACCATATGCGCTTTAACAAATTGCGGAGAACCAATTGCTGCAATCAGAATATCCGCCTGCTTTGTGTAATAAGAAATATCGGGTGCAGCAGAATGACAAATAGTTACAACAGAATTTGCGTGCTCTTTCTTTTGCAGCATTATGTTTGCAATCGGCTTGCCAACTATATTGCTTCTTCCCAAAACTATAACATGCTTTCCTTTTGTTTCAATTTTATACCTGATTAATAATTCCTGTATTCCTGCAGGTGTACAGGAACGAAACGCTTCTTTACCAATAACAAGATTACCAACATTTACAGGATGAAAACCATCAATATCTTTTTTAGGTGATATCGCTTCTATAACTTTATCTGCATTAATTTGCTTGGGAAGAGGAAGTTGAATGAGTATTCCATGATAATCTTTATTGTTATTGTATGACTCGATAAGATCGATTAATTGATTCTCAGATATATTTGCCTCTCTTTTCTCGGTCACAGTCTTCATTCCGATTTCATTACAATCTTTGGTTTTGCTGTTCACATAAATTTCCGAAGCAGAGTTATTACCGACAAGTATAGCCACTAAGCCCGGAACATTTTTCCCTTGAGCTTTTAATTTATCAATTTCAGTTTTTAATTCTGTTCTGATATCCTGCGCTATTTTTTTGCCGTCAAGTAGAATCATATTATATTTTTATTCCTTAATAGCCCGACATTTATGCCTGCCTGTCAGCAGACAGGTCGGGGATAATTAACCAATTACCCGTATGGCTTTAGCCAATATTGAAATTGAATTTCGGCTAAAACCGATTAAATAGTAAAACTCAATTTCCACGACCTGAAGGTCGTGACTATTATAAAACAATTTTTTGACCCTGCCGTTCCGGTATTTGAATTTGATATTCTTCTTTCAAATAATTTTTTAATTCATCATCATCTAAAATTTCTTCCTCAAAAGGATTTGAATTTTGCCAGCCTGTTTTTCCTGTTGTTCTGTAATTTTCCAATCGCCTTCTTGCAATTTCACAATAAACAGGATCAATATCACATGTGTAACATTTTCTTCCCGTTATTTCAGAGGCAATAAGTGTAGTTCCCGAATGTGCAAAAAAATCCAGAACAATATCGTTCGCTTTACTGCTTGCTTCAATAATTCTTGTAATTGCCTTAAGAGGTTTCTGAGCATAGCATCCGTTTACATTCTCTTCCATCCTGTAAAACACCTGCTGGATATCTACCCAAACATTTCCTGCTCTTATAAATTCAGATTTTCCTCTTTCAAAGTTTTCAGTAACTTTTCCGTTGACTTTCTTATAATAACCTCTCAATATTTTGGGAATGTCGGTATATTCAGAATTAATATCAAAAAAAGGGTTTCCTTTTGTATAAAACAAAAGCTCCTGCCTCACTGACATCCAATTTTTCTGGGTACCATATCCTCTTTGATTTCTCATTGTTATAAAGCTTCTGGAATTAAATCCACTCTTTCGCATCATCGAGATAAAATCTGGAAGAGGCTGAAAGTGATTATTCTGGTCTGCACCGAGCCAGATATAGAGTGATGAATCAGGGAGCAAGGAATCATAAGTATTTTTAATCCATCCTTTACTCCAGTCAATAAATTTCTCCAGGTCTCTTTCATCAAAAGCTACAAAATTATAAGGGGGATCGTGAACAGCAAGAGAAGATTTTTGTTTATCCAGCAAAGTTGTAATTGCTTTCCCGTTTGCGGCATCAATACATCCTATCTTATGTTTCCCTTCAGGGTCTTCCCAAATATTTCCCGGTTTAAAGCTGCAATGCTTAAGTAATAATGAATGTAAAACCCCGTCGTTATCTATCCTCGGTAAAGGAAAGTTAACCATCTTTCTCATTGGTTTTTGTTGTGAAAGAGGGGAAGAGAATTCTTTCAATTTCAACTGCCTTGCCGGAGTCACAATCTATTTTCAAAAACATTGCACAAAGATGCACATCATTCTGTGCTGTTTCATACTTTTGCGGAGTCTGATAAATAAACCTGTTAAGAGCAGCCTGTGTTTTCATTCCGATAACAGACTCATAAGGTCCGCTCATTCCAACATCAGTTATGTAACCTGTTCCTTGCGGAAAAATTCTTTCATCTGATGTCTGAACGTGTGTGTGTGTTCCGATGATTGCACTAACTTTGCCGTCAAGATAATTTACCATTGCAAGCTTTTCTGCTGAAGCTTCCGCATGGAAATCTATAATAATTATTTTCGTTTCCTCTTTAAGCTTTGAAAGAATCCAATCGGAAGTTCTGAACGGGCAATCGATTGTAGCCATAAAAGTTCTACCCTGAAGATTAACTACTGCAACCTTTCCCTTTTTTGTTTCGGCAACATGGTAGCCGTTGCCATAAGTTCCCCGCGGATAATTTAAAGGGCGCAAAACTCTGGCTTCTTCTTTAAGATAATCCTGTGATTGGTGCTTATCCCAGGTATGGTTTCCTCCGGTAATGACATGCACACCGAGCTCAAAAAGAATTTTCCCTTCTTTACTTGTGCATCCTTTCCCATCTGAAGCATTCTCTCCATTAGCAATAACAAAATCAGCTTTATATTTTTGAATTAATCCGGGCAACCAGGTTTGAACAAGATCCATTCCCGGTTTGCCAATAATATCGCCGACAAAAAGTATATTTAAATTATTCATACTTGCTTTGATAATATATCTAAAAAAGGAGAAAATAGGAAAAGCCCTACCCCAATCTAAGATCTTTTAAGAAATTTAATATTCTTTGAATGTATTACTTTTTAAGATTAGATTTATGTTATGATTTCCGATGACCTTATAAACATTCCCTTCGATGCAGCTGAATATTCCGTACTTGATGTTGAAACTACAGGGTTAACTCCCCGTTATAATGGAATTATTGAAATCGGTATAGTAAAAGTAAAAGGGTTAAAAATCGTTGACAGGTATAGTTCTCTCATTAATCCCGGCAGACCAATTCCCTACTACATTTCCGAATTCACCGGCATTACAGATGATGACATCTATAACGCTCCAATGTTCGAAGATGTTGCGGATGATATTCTAAGATTCATTTCCGGTTCTGTTTTTACCGCACATAACCTTTCTTTTGATCGCAGCTTTCTTAATAAAGAATTCTTGATGATAGAAAGGGAGAAGCCGGCAAATCCTCAACTATGTACATTAAGATTAGCAAAAAGAATTTATCCTGAATTAAAAAGCAAATCACTCGGCAGTTTAAGCCGTCACCTCAATGTGAAACTCTTAAATGCTCATAGGGCTTTACCGGACGCTGAAGCAACAGCACGAGTTTTAATCAGAATGTTAAAGCAGATTAAGAAGGCAAATGAAGTAAAAACATTAAATGAATTATTAAGTCTTCAGGTTATTCCATCTGAGAAAGAGACCAAAATAAAAATAAGCAAACATCTTAAAGAAGATGTACTTTCGCTTCCTGAAGCACCCGGAGTTTATTACTTTCTTAATTCAAAAGGGAAAGTGATTTACATAGGCAAAGCAAAATTATTAAACAAGCGGGTCCGTTCTTATTTCCTTTTAACAGCACCGAGAAAAGCAAAGAGAATAATCAAGCAAACCAGACAAATCAAATTTGAAATTACAAACTCAGAATTAACTGCATTATTGTCTGAAGCCGAATTAATTAAATTGATTAACCCGAGACATAACCTTCAATTAAAGCATTACGGCAATAAATACTTCCTTAGGGTAAACAAGACTCATCCTTTCCCGGATATTGAAATCTCCAACAAGTTTGATTTTGACGGGAATGATTACTTCGGTTTGTTCGTTACCAAAAAGAAAGCTGAAATTGTATACGAATTAATCAATAAGGCTTTTACTTTAAGAGAATGCAGCAAACAGGAGTTTCTTAAGAATAAAAGATGTTTTCTTGCAGAGATTGAAAGGTGTATTGCCCCCTGCGAAATAAAAGATGCCGGACTTTATGATGAAGAATTGAACAAAGTTTATGAGTTTTTGTTCGGTAAGAATCAAAATATTCTGAACCGGCTTTTAAATAAAATGAAGTTCTATTCGGAAAAACAGAAATACGAAAAAGCCGGTGAGATAAAAGTATTAATTGATCTTATTCTTTCTCAAACGCATAAGACTTCTATTTTAAAAGAACCCGTTAATTCGGCTAATGTTCTTTTTCAAATTTCAGAAAAATTTGGCTCTGATTATGTCCTGATGATCGAAGGGAAAATCTACATAAAAGAATATAAGGTAAACAGGGAGAATAATTTTGAAATTGCAATAGATGATTACTATTCCAACACACTTTACACAAAACCTTTGCCTACCGATGAGGACCTTGAAAAGATGAAAATAATTCTGAACTGGATAATTAAAAACAGGAATAAAGTTCACGCATTTTATCTTAAGGATTATTCAAATAAGGAAGACCTGTTCGGCAAAGTAAGCATTTACAAAAATTATGATAATAACTTTCCTGATGAAGCTACAGTTCATAGAAGTACAAGTGATATTGAGGATTTTGCCGGGAATCTTTTTGTTGAAAGCCTGAATTGAATCTCGCCGCAGGAAATAAGCTTAAAAAAATCCTTTCCGATAATAAATCCGGCTCTTCTGAAATACTTCTAAAATTAATAAACTGGTGTAAAAATTATAGCAGCGATAAGAAAACTCTGCTCGAAATGATTAATGCGTCAAATAAAGAATTAAAAAGTTTCCCGGCTGTTCAATCTTTTATAAGAGAATTTAAAAAAGTAATCGAGACAAAAGGCGATTCTCAAATTATTGTTTTTTTGAATGAACAAACAAAAAGGATTGAAAATAGATACTCAAATCTTTTTAATAATTCCCTTCCCATTCTTAAAGACTCAGAAAGGATTGTGACTCTTTCCAACAGCAAAACTATAATTGAAATCCTTGAAAGGCTAAATAAACTAAGAAAAATCTCCGTAGTGGTTGGAGAATCAAGACCCCAGTTTGAGGGACGAATTATGGCAAAAGAATTATTAAAAAATAAAATAAAAGTTGAGATCATTCCCGATGTGCTTTTGCTGGATGCTGTTGAAAAAGCCGATGCTGCAATCATTGGTGCAGATTTCATTCTTCTAAATGGAAACGTTGTGAATAAAATTGGAAGTAGAAGCCTGGCGATCGCCTGCAAATATCTTAAGAAACCGTTTTATGTTCTTGCGACCACAGATAAAGCTTCAAACAAGAAAAAATATTTCCACGAAAAAAGAAATGGAAATGAAATCTGGAACTACAATCATAAATTTCTGACTAAAACCAATTATTATTTTGAAATTGTTGAAAAGAAACTGATTACGAAAGTAATAACAGGTTAAAAAACTCAAAAGTCAAATCTCAAACCTCAAAAGTGAATGTAATACAAAATCTTTTTTAAGATTTGAGATTTGAGATTTGGTTTTAGTCAGAATTCAACCAGTTGTTTACTCTTTATATTAAACCTGATCGTGAGCATTGCAGCTGAAGCAGTTAGCCCCAACAGAAGCCCGACCCAAACTCCTTCGACACCAAAGTGAAAAACAAATCCAAATAGATAACCTATCGGAAGTGCAAGGACCCAATAAGCTATAAATGTAATAAGTGTAGGAATTTTCACATCGGTAAGACCTCTCAAAACTCCGATCCCTACCCCCTGAATTCCATCAGAAATCTGGAACAAAGCTGCTATAACTATTAAAGATGATGCAATTCTTATAACATCTTCGTTATCAATGTATAAAGTCGGAAGAAACTCATTCAAAACAATAAAAATAACTCCGAAGGTGAACATAATTGAAGCACCCATAATAACTGCCGTAAAACCTGCTTTCCGCACTTCAACAACATCCTTTTTACCAACTTTATTACCCACTCTTATTCCACCGGCAGCGGATATACCAAGCACAACCATAAAAGTAATTGATGCAAGATTTATAGCAATCTGATGAGCAGCAAGCTGGTTTGTTCCAAGCCATCCTATCATTATTACTGCAAAAGAAAAAGCGCCGACTTCAAAAAAATATTGAAAACCGCTTGGCAATCCAATCGACAAAATCTTTTTAATGACGGGAAAATTTATCTTTTTAAAATGAAAATTAACATCAAACTGCTTAAAGTATTCTTTGTTCATAACATAAAGCATAATTACAAAAGCCATAAATACTCTTGAAAAAAATGTCGCCCAACCTGCACCATTCAAACCTAAAGCTGGCATTCCAATGTTGCCGTAAATAAAAACCCAGTTGGCAAAAGCGTTTATAATATTGGCAACAATGGCAATTATCATTGCGGGTTTCATTATAGAAAAACCCTCGATAAATTGCTTATATGTATGGAAAAGCATTGCGGGCATTATTGATAATGCAATTATCTTTGTATAAGAAGATGCTTGTTCAGCAACTGCCAAAGGCTGGTTTAAATATTCAAAAAGATTAGAAGTGAAAAAAACAACAGACATTAAAATCAATCCCAGAACAATATTAACAATAAGAGATTGTCTGAAATAAATTCCACATTCCTGGAATCTCTTTGCTCCAACTAAAATAGCGATAAGAGGTGTAACAGACATTGAAACTCCTAATCCAATAATAAAAATCAGGATAAACATGCTGTTTCCTAAAGAAGCTCCTGCAAGAGGAACTGCACCCAACTCACCTACCATTATGCTGTCAACAACTCCCATCATAATAAATCCAAGCTGACCTATTATAACAGGGTATGCAAGATTAAATGTTTCCCAAATATGTTTTTTAAAGCTTTGCAAAATTTCTTCGGATTTAAGAGAAGAAATATAAATCTAAAAAGCTAAAGAGGAAATTAAAGAATGGAAAAATGATCAACGGCTTCACCGATTTTTGTGAAGCCGTTAACTGGTAATTTCTATGGAATTAAATACCCGTGTTTTTATTCAGATATTCAGAATAAAATCTCAAACACATCTTTTTAACTCTTTCACTATTATCGAAACGAATTGCCTGGCGTATTGAATTTATCGACATAGGAGTTCCAAGCTTATAAAGAGAAAGTGCCGCAGCAATTCTTGCTTCTTCTGTAACGCCATCTCTCATCATTTGCATCAATGGTATAACGGCATTAGTGATTTTCAATTCCCCGAGCATATAAGCACTGCTTGTCTTAAGTCCCATATTATCGGATTCTATCCCGTTTAATAATGACTGGACTGTGTTCTGAGTTATAACAATTTTGCCTTTGGCTGAATTACCGGCGAATATAAAAGAGGAGAAGATCAATAGAAAAAATAGCGAACTAATTAGCCTACTTTTCATTTTTACACCTCGTTTTTTATTAACTGGTGTTAAAATATTGCTCATTAAATGCTATAGCTAACTAATTAGGATAAAAGGTGTTAAGTTCTGATAGAATGTACTAATGAATAATTGATTGGGGTTGATAATTTACACTTGTCAAGCAATAAAAATTCCTATATGTCATAAAATTTTAATAGGTATTTCAAACTAAAAATGCTTAGCTAAAATTTAATGTATTTAGCGGAGAGAGAGGGATTCGAACCCTCGGTGACAACTAGTGCCACACTGGTTTTCGAGACCAGCCTATTCAACCACTCTAGCATCTCTCCTTTTTAGTTTATTTATAGATATTTTACTTTGAAAAATAAAAATAACTTTAAATGTTCCAATACAAAATAAGTATAAAGTTTTTAAATTGACTAGGAACCTTTTGATTTTATTATAGTAATTGGATAAACATTATGACTAATATTTCAACTGATTCAGAATATGAAGAACTTCTGAAAAAAGAAAAGGAAATTGATTCGGGAAAATCAAAATTCAATAAACAAATTAAATTCTATCTTGTTATTGCTTTTTCTTTAATTATTATTGGCTTAATAACTTTTTCAGGATTTTTTTTTGGAGATCCAGCTTATCTAAGTCAATTAGGTGAATATGTTGGTGGAATAGTTGCCTCTACTTGGTCACTTGCCGGTTTAATTATAATATACGTTGCATTTCTGGGGCAAAAACTTCAACTGCTAGAGCAACAAAAAGAATTGGTATATAATAGATTCGAAGTTCAGGCCACAAGAAAGGAATTAGCTGGACAAAGATTACAGATGGAAGAACAAAATAAAACTTTGAGAATGCAAAGGTTTGAAAATACATACTTCCAGATGCTAAACCAATTAAATAATATTACTTCTGAAACAAAAATAATGTTAAGATCAGTTGTTTATTCTGGAAGAGAAGCTTTTGGGAAATTTTATACTTTTTTGAAAGAAAATTCAGAAAATTATGATTATTGGATGTTAAATGAGCAACATGAGTTTGAACATTATTTCCGAAACCTTTTAAGTATTATAATTTTTATTGATGATTCAAAGGATATAGATAAGATGTTTTACATTCGGTTACTTTTAGCACAAATATCTAAAGGCGAAATGCTATTCCTTTATTACTATTGTATTGTTGATAAGAATATTTATAAGGATCAATTTCAAGAGAAAGTTCAAAAATATGGTTTATTTTATAGATTGCTTTCCGATGATCTAATTGATAGATCTCACTTTAATTACTATCATTCTTCAGCCTTTAGATTGGCTGACTCATGAATTAGCTAATCAATAAGGCTATGTACAAATAAGATTAACAATAATCCTGAAAGCAAAGAAGTAATAACAATAGTTCTATGATGTCTTAACATTTCGCCCAGCACGGCATGCAGAGCTAAGTAAATAAAACCTCCTGCAATGTGTGCCATAAGAATACCCATCCAGAAAAATGAAATTCCTTCTTTTAAAAGAAACACTCCTAAAAGTGAACCGAGTAGAGTGGTTGACTCAACAAGGGCAGTATATGAAATGACTTTTACTTTAGAATAACCAGCACCAAGCATTAATGAAGCAAGTGCTAATCCCTCGGGAAATTTGTGAGTTAAAATGGCAGCAAAGATTGAACTTTGCTCTTCATTATGTAGGTCTCCGGTTGAGATAGCAATTCCATCAAGAAGTGAATGGAATGCAAGCGCAGTAAAGAGTGTAAGGAATATTTCAGAAAATTTCTTTGTGGTTTGTTCATCGAAGTGAGAAGCTGAACATGCAGGGCAAACATGCGAATAATATCTGCTGATTACCCAGAAAAGTAAATAACCCGACAACACACTTATTATAATTTCGATAATATTTAATTCTCTTGAAGACTCAGGGATTAATATGAATGCAGCTGCTCCTAATAAAGCACCGGCAGATAATGAGATCAAAATGCAGAGCTTTTTATGGTTAAGCCTGATTATAAAAGTAGATCCCGCTCCAAATAAAGCTGATACTAAAGCAAGAAATGATTTGAAAAGAATCAATAGAAGCATAAGTGTAAAGATAATCTTTTAAGAATAACATTAGCAAAATTGTACCGATAATCTTTCGTAGGAGAATCAAAATAGTTATATTTGAAGCCCTGTTTCGGAGAGATGCAGGAGTGGTTTTCAGCCGTAGGCTGATCCGCCTTTGACGGAAACTGGCAAAATGGGAAAGTATATGTTTTATGTTTATGTTCTTTGGAGTTCAAAACTAAAAAAGAGATATATAGGATCAATAGATAAAGTTGAAAAGAGCCTCAGCGAGCATAATCGTGGTTGTAATAAATTTACTAAAGGCGGAATTCCCTGGTTATTGATTCACAAAGAAGAATTTTTTACAAAAGCTGAAGCTTTAAGAAGAGAAAAATTCTTAAAGTCTGGACAAGGAAGAGCCTGGTTAGATAAACAATTATCTAACATTCGGAGAGATGCAGGAGTGGTTTAACTGGCACGCCTGGAGAGCGTGTGTACGTTAACGCGTACCGAGGGTTCGAATCCCTCTCTCTCCGCATTAAAATAATTAATAAGGGGATATAAATGAAAACTTGTCCAAATCATCCGGATAAAAAAGCAGAATATGTCTGCTACGGATGCGGAAAATACTATTGTAAATTATGCCTGACAGAAGAGGGAGATTACTATTATTGTAATGAACCTGCCTGCCGGGAATTATTATACGCAGCAAAGCATAAACAATTATTATTACCGTCAGAAGTAATCTGCCCAAATTGTCAATCAAACTTAAAGTTGGAAGACGATGAACGTGAATCAGGAAAGATTCATTGCCCTGAGTGTGAATCGTTTATTGATTTCACTGTAGTGCCGCCTGTTGTTAAGAATCGAAAAGAATATACACAACTGTTTTCTTCATTAAACCAGGGAGATATTGGTATCGTGAGATCTATTCTCGATGATGGAGAAATCGATTATTATGTGTTTGGAGAGAATTTCTTAAGTGTAGATCCTTTGATACAGCCCGCTAAATTTTTTATTCTGAACGAGCAAATCGATGAAGTGAAAGGACTATTAAAAGATTTCGATTTTAAAATCTTTGGTGCATCCGCAAGACGGGATGAAACAGATTAATTGTTAGATACTTTTGCTTTTTTGATAACTGCACACTTTGGCGATGAAATAAAGAAGTAAATGAGAAGGAAAAAAGAAAGCAATATAAAAGAACCGTAAAAAATTAATATGTAAAGCATCTTATGACTCCAAAGGATTAAAGTTAGTTATCTGGTCTGACTTTAACACAATTAAAATGCCATTGGATTGATTATTCAAAAATGCTTTTTCCAGTCAATAAAGTGTATTGAGTTCCCATCCGATTCGAAAATCAAGGCTCCATATTTATCCGTCCGGTAAATTTCCGAGCCAAAATCTTCCAGTCTTTTAACAATTTCTCCTGATGGGTGTTCGAACTTATTTAAAATCCCTGCACTGATTATACTCTGCTCAGGAGTTACATAATTCAGAAAAACCTTGCTGCTGCTTGTTTTGCTTCCGTGGTGACCAACCTTCAAAACATCGACATCCAAAAATAATTTATAATCAGAAGCATAAACTTTCTCAACTTTCTTTTCTACATCGCCCGTAAATAGAAAAGAAGTCTTGCCATAAACCATTTTCAACATTCCGCTTTTATCGTTGGAAGAAAGCTCAGTATTCTCCATAATGCTTTCATTATTCAAAACATAAATTCTAACTTCGTCAATCGTCAATATTTCCTTCTTATAATATTCAATAGGGATATGATTTTCTCTTAGATATTTTTCAAACTTTACATCCTTTACCAGGCTAGAGTCAATTCCCGGTTTGATAATCTTTTTAATTACTCCAGCTTTAACCAGGGAAACAAATCCAGCATAATGATCAGAATCAATATGTGAGACAAAACCGTAATCTATTCTCTCTATCCCTAAATATTCCAACAAAGGGAGAATAATTCTTTCACCATTATCGAAAGAGGGTGTTGCATTCCCAGCATCAATTAGAGCAGTTGTACCTTTGGGAAACTTTAAAAGAATTGCATCGCCCTGCCCTACGTCAATTGTAAATACAGATAATTTCCCCGTCTTAAGCAAGTTATAATTATCCAAAGTCGATAGTAATAAAAAATTTGAAACTACGAGAATCACAATCAAAATTTTTACAAAAGTCGTATTTATTTTTTTAATAACATACAACAAAAAGAAAAGGAATAAATAAAAGAGAAGTGAATCATACAGTGAAAAATTCTTTACAAAGATGTATGAGAAATTTTCATTACCGGATAATTCTATAAATAAAAATAATAATTTTGTAACGAGTTCATTCGCAGCGGCAAAGTAAATAGCAACGAAAGGGAAAGCAATATTTATAATCAAGGTAAAGATGCCGAGACCGACTACCACTCCAACTACAGGTATCACAAAAAGATTTGCCAGAAGTGAAATAATAGAAAGTTTGCCGAAATACATAACTGTAAAAGGAAGGGTTCCGATTTGAGCACTTAAAGACACCGCCATAAACAGGAGAATGTATCTTAAAACTTTTGATCTCAATTTTAAAGTTGAAATCAATTTTTCTGTACGGGGGTAAAAAATGGCGATCCCAAGAACTGCAGAAAATGATAATTGAAATCCAGGGTTAAGAATTTCTTCCGGGCTTAATACAAGAATTATCACAGAAGCAAAGGCGAGTGAATTAAATAAGCTTGTCGATCTGTTGGATAAAAAAGCAATAATAATTACCACAGCCATTACTGTTGCCCTGAATACAGAAGGCTGTACTCCGGTGATAAACATAAATGCGAGAAGCCCCGCAATTGTTAAAATTGATCTAAGGTAAATATTTAATCTGCCAAAAAGAAAAATGTAAATGACGGCAATGTAACCGACGTGCAAACCCGAAACAGCAAGTACATGAATTACACCTGCATTTATAAACTGCGTTTTTGTTACATAGTCAATTTCACCCCTGTCGGCTAAAAGTAAACCTTTAAGAAGAGAAGCTGTTTGTTCATTGTGAAGAGATTTGATTTCCGAATCGAGAAATTTTCTTACAGAAAAAACAGCTGATTTGAAAATATTTTTTCCGCTATCCAAAACAATAATGTCTTTTGAATCTGAAATATTAAAAACACCACTTATGCCTAAAGAATTTAGATACTTGTTGTAATCGAACTCTCCAGGATTTCTCATTTCCCTGCCTTTAAAATAAACTCCTAAAAGCTGCAAATAATTACCCGGTCTAAGTGCATTATAAATCGAGTCCAATCTTTTTCTGCCTGTTTCCTTTACTTTACAAAGGAGTTTTGTTTTTCTTATAAAGGTCCTTTCATCTTTTTTCAAAGAATCGGTTTCTAAATCAAATAAGAGTTCTTTATCCTTTAATAATTTTATATTCGATATCTCTCCATAAACTATCAGATTTTTTATCCTGTGAACATCCTGAGGAAAAAAATAATTGTCTCCGGCAGAATTCTTTATTAACATATAACCGCTTAAAAAAACTGCTGATAGAATAAATACGGATGCAACTGTTTTGGAAAATTTAACCAACAAAAAGGGGGGAATTATAAAACAGATTAATAAAATAATTATAACCGGAGTATCAATGTTTGCAACTTTGTAAAATAAAATGCCCCCACAAAAGAAGATGGCTACCTTTATAATCGGATAGCTGTTCAACAATGTTTTATTATTGCATCCCTAATTTGTGAAATACTTTTAATTTCTTTGTAAAGCTTTTCAGCATTTCTTCCCGCTGTTATCGTAAGTGAAGGATTTAGTGTATGTGTTTTAAGAGAAAGATCTTCAAAGTTTCCATGATCGGAACAGATTATTAAAGATGTTTTTTTATAATTCATCTCATTCATAATTGTATAAAGGAACGTATCCAGAGTTTTTAAAGTGGAGACGATTTCTCCATCATATCTTCCATGCCCTATGTGATCGGTTAGAAAATACTCATATAAAGTAAACTTATTTTTTGAAGCTATCCTTAATAGTCTTCTTGCAGATGTTTCAGGTTTAATAATTGATAAATTATAGTTCAGCTTTAAATTCCAGCGCTCGTTTGTTATCTCGGCGGTAAGAGCATTTCCTCTTCTTACGTCACTAACTCTGTTCAGCCTCATTCCGCTTAAAAGACAACTTAAAGATGTTACACTCAATCTTTGCCTACCTGAGTTTATATAATCAAAAAAAACTTTAGGATAAGCATTTGCAAAGAAAGTTTTTTGTTTTTTCTTAAGGAAATGGAGAAAAATATTTTTCTCTTTAATAACGGGAATTAGTGTTGAATAAGGATAAGGTCCAAAATGTTTTCCAACAAATTTTGCAGCATTCATTCCGCAAAAGATCGATGTTTGCCCGGTACCGCTTTGAGGTAATCCTTCCATTCCAAGTCTTGCATCAGTAGTAAAAAGAAATTTGTTTTCTTTCTTTAGAAAAGGATTTTTTAATGATGGAATTTGTCCAAATAATTCCGTAAAAGTTTTAAATCCATATTTAAAGAAAGGATTGAATTCATAATCTTCCTTCCCTATTCCTACACCATCTATGAAAATCATTAAAACTGAATTCATAATTTCAAATCTTTAAATGATTCCGGTAATATTGTTAAAAATCAAAAGTCAAAAAAAACAATTTTGGTTTTGAATTTTGACTTTTGACCTCATTTCGCCCAAATTATTTTGATTCGATTATTATTGTAACAGGTCCTTCATTAAAAATCTTCACCATCATCATTGCACCAAAAATACCGGTCTTTACTTTTTCATCTCCAATATTTTCCTTGACTCTTGCAATAAACTTTTCATACAAAGGAATAGCTTCTTCCGGTCTGGCTGCATCAGTAAAACCGGGACGATTTCCTTTCTGCGCATCTCCATAAAGAGTAAACTGAGATATGATAAGCATTTCACCGTTAATATCTTTTATAGATAAATTCATCTTATCATTTTCATCTTCGAAAATTCTCAGGTTACAGCATTTATCTGCCAAAAAAGTAACATCTTTTTCGCCGTCCCCTATTTTTATCCCAAGTAAAACTACAAGTCCGTTTCCTATTTTTGCTTCATACTTTTCTCCTGGGATAGTAACACTTCCCTCGCTTACTCTTTGAACAACGACTCTCAATTTTTTACTCCGGAAATTACGCGATCAATTTTAAGATAATCTTTAACGATCGATATTTCATTAAAATTATTTTCAGCTAAAATCCTCTTTACATCTTCTACCTGGCCCTGCCCGACTTCAAAAAATATTTTCCCTT
>MGZZ01000149.1:16734-19738 GCA_001802795.1 Ignavibacteria bacterium GWC2_36_12
TCCGAAAAATCCGTTAAAGCATTCTGAGGCTCGTAAACTTTAAGCTCGTCTTTTAGTTGAGGGAATTCCTCCCGGGAAATATAAGGCGGATTCGAGACAACAATATCAAATTCATCATTTAAATTGTGGGAGAGAATATCATGTTTTATAAAATTTATTTTTTCCAAAACATTATTCATTTCAGCATTGGCTTTTGCAGTTTCCAAAGCTTGCTCACTAATATCCGTAGCGGTTATCTTAGAATAAGGCAGGTGTTTTGCAAGAGATATCGAAATATTCCCACTGCCAACTCCGACATCAAGAATTTTTAAACTCCCATCTTTGTTAACTGAGTTAATAATTGTCTCGACAAGGATTTCTGTTTCCTGCCTTGGAATAAGCACTGAGGGATTCACGTTAAATTCGATTCCGTAAAATTCCACTTTGCCAATAATATATTGAAGCGGCTCGGATTTAATTCTCCTCCTGATAAATTCCCTGTAAAGTTTCACCTCATCTTCATTTAAAGGTCTGTCATAAGAAAGATAAAGATCTAACCTTTTGCAGTTTAGTGCGTGAGCAAGAAGAAGTTCGGCATTTATTCTTGGTGATTCAATTTCTTTCTTTTCAAGAAATTCGGTTGAAAGGTTAATTGCTTCTAGGACTGTCAGCATAAATATTTTTCAGTTTATACTATAATTTAATTTTTGTGGATTGAATATCAAAAGATTAGCACGACTTTACTATTTTGAAAATAATATTGTAACTTGGCATTTAACGAAATCAATTTTCAGTAAATAAAAACAAGGAAAGCAATGGCTCTTGCACAGAACAAGGTCGTTACGATGAACTACACTCTGAAAGATGATCAGGGTAATATAATTCAGACAACAAACGATAGCAGACCATTTCAATTTTTAAGCGGGAACCAGCAAATTCTTCCAAAACTAGAAGCGGAAATTGACGCAATGATTATCGGCTCTAAAAAGAATGTAAAGATAGCTGCAGCGGAAGCTTACGGAGAATACAGCGAACAGGCAATTCAGCAGGTTAAAAAGGAAAGTTTCCCTGCAGATGTTGACCTGAAAGTCGGGATGGAGTTTGTTGCAAATTCCCCGAAGGACATCAGATGCCTTTTGTTATTAAGGAAATAAAGAACGAAGAAATTACAGTTGACTTCAATCATCCTTTAGCAGGGATGGACCTCGAGTTTGATGTTGAGCTTATTGACATAAGAAATGCAACTCCTGAAGAAATGCAACACGGTCACGTTCACGGTCCTGATGGACATCATCACTAAAATGCACTTATTCTTTATTTTATTGGCTTCAGAATAACAGCAGCACCTCCACCCGGAGCGAGATTAATATTTAACATCTTATCGTTAGTAACAACAAGATTCGTTATCTCGTAAGCCATCGGGTTGCTTTCCCAATTAGCACCGGGTGCATCTTTGTATAATGTCACTTCATATTCTCCATCGCTTAGAAAGTCGAGGGACAAATCAAATGAACGCGCCTGCTCATCTGTTATTGCACCGATAAACCAGTAATCAGAATTCTTATCCTTGCGTGCAGTCACAACATAATCTCCCGGCTCGGCTTTTAAGACTTTCGTATCGCTCCAATCAATAGGTACTTCTTCAATAAATCTGAATGCATCAGGAAAGCGTTCATAATTTTCAGGGAGATCCGCAGCCATCTGTAACGGGCTGTACATTGTAACGTAAAGAGCAAGCTGCTTTGCAAGTGTTGTATGCACCTGGCTTTCTGAACCGGGTCTATAATAATCCATCTTAATCTGGAAAATTCCCGGAGTGTAATCCATTGGTCCACCCATAAAACGTGTAAAAGGTAAAATTGTTTCGTGCTCAGGTGGGTTTCCATCACTCCACGCATTAAATTCATTACCGCGTGCGGCTTCACAGGCAAACCAGTTTGGATATGTACGATGTAAACCTGTAGGACGAACCGATTCGTGCGAGTCTATGCTGATATGATATTTGGCAGCTTTTTCTAAAACTCTTGTATAATGATTAATCATCCATTGGCTATCGTGATGTTCGCCACGGGGGATAATCTTACCAACATAGCCGGTTTTAACTGCATCATATCCATGTTCTTTCATAAACCGGAAAGCTTCATCCATCCATCTTTCATAATTTGTTGCGGATGCTGAAGTCTCGTGATGCATAATGAGTTTTACCCCTTTTTGCTGAGCGTACTTATGTAATTCTTCAACATCAAAATCCGGGTAAGGTGTAACAAAATCAAAAACCTCTTCTTTCCAGTTTCCGAACCAATCTTCCCAGCCTACGTTCCAGCCTTCTACCAACACTGAAGGAATTCCATGCTTAGCAGCAAAATCTATATAACTTTTTGTCCTTTCTGTGGTAGCTCCATGTTTCCCATTAGGAGTAAGACTATCCCAATCAATTTCATTAAGCTTTACATTATTTATATCTGCATAATTCCATGTATAAATTCCCACATGCATTCCCCACCAGATACCAATAAACTTCTGTGGCTTTATCCAGCTAACATCATCGTACCGGCATGGCTCATTAAGATTTAATATCGTTTTAGAAGAAAGAATCTCTTCCGCCTTATCGCTTACAATTATTGTACGCCAGGGTGTTGTACACGGCGTTTGCAGATAAGCTTTATTACCAACTGCATCGGGGCAAAGACGAGATTTTAATGTAAATGCAGTTTTGTCAACTTTCAGATACATTGCAGGATAATTAAGTAATGCCGCTTCGTGAATGTTGATGTACAAGCCATCAGATGATTTCATCATTAAAGCAGTCTGTACTATGTTTGGATCATCTATTGTTTTTACAAGTATATCCGCTGAATTTTTCCCTTTAAAGGCATCAACATCACTTAATGGTGAAGTCGTATAAACATACTCCTGTGAATCATAATCCCCGGGAATCCAGAAAGCTTTATGATTACCTGTCAAAGCAAATTCGGAATTCTCCTCAGAAACAATAAAATATCTCAGGTTATCCTGAACCGGGAAC
>MGZZ01000150.1 GCA_001802795.1 Ignavibacteria bacterium GWC2_36_12
AAATTCTTCTTTTTCCTTTGTAAGCGTGTTGTAGATTTTTAGCATAGTACAAATATAAAAAATTTCGATGGAACTCTGATGACACAAATTAACCCGTTCCTGTGGATTTAAATTCAAGTATTAATCAGCGTTAAATGGGAAAGGTGTAATATCTATAGAATAGTGTGTTTTATTTCAGCAATTCTTCTAATTTTTCTTTTGTAAGACCACATTGTTTTACGATACCCAGCAATGTTCCTTTGGATAGATCAGAGTGTAGAGGGACAACTGTTCTGAATTCACCTTTTCGAAGACTTACGTGACTCCCCTTTTGTCTCACGATCTGAAAGCCGTTTCGCTCGAGTGCTTTAATTAATTCTTTCCCTGATAGTACAGGAAGCCTAAGCCATTTACAGCCACTTCGAACGGATAAAGAATAATTTCACTATCTGAACCGGGATAATCATCCTTTTCAAAACTTTCAAGATATAATTCTACGGCTTCCTTAAGATTGGCTTGTGCTTCTTCGATTGTTTTCCCCTGGCTTACTACATCAAGCTCAACACAATGAGCAACATACCAATTCTCTTCTTTGTTTATTACTGCGGTGAATTTCTTTTTCATTCTATCCCCGGTTTTTAACTAATCCCAAAATATGAAAATAAATCTTTTAGAGAAAGGTATAGTAAATTCGGACCGCAAAGTACATATTAGCATTTGGTGGATTGATCGGCTTAAATTCTTCTTTTTGCTTTGTAAGAGTATTGTAGATTTTTAGCATAGTTAAATAGATTTTTACTGATGCAAATATACAAAACAATTAAAAAGGGAAGTAAATAAAACTTTTATTATAGATCAATGATCGATCCTGGACCTGCTGTGAAAAGTGGTTAGCACCATTTTTTAAAGAATAGTTTAACCAATAACAAAATGTTAAAAACAATATCTTTACATATTATTATAATTACGTTTTTACTTAAAAATTAAATTCATTAAATCATGAAGAAATCTATTATCATTGCGCTAATAATTCATTTAAGCTTTTCAACGAATGCACAATATCAAACTAAGACTAATGAAAAAGGAGATGGCTACTATTTAAATCCAATTTTTGCAGGAGATTATCCTGACCCAAGTATATTACGCGATGGCAACGATTACTACATCGTTCATTCATCTTTCCAGTATTATCCTGGTTTATTAATCTGGCATTCAAAAGATTTGATTAACTGGACACCGGTTACAAATGCATTGCACAAATATGTGGGTTCGGTTTGGGCACCTGACCTGGTTAAATATAAGAACAAATATTACGTTTATTTTCCTGCTAATAATACAAATTATGTTGTAACTGCCGGTTCAATTGATGGACCCTGGAGTGATCCGATTGATTTGAAAGTCGGCAATATCAATCCTGGTCATATCATGGATGATGAAGGTAAACGATATTTGTATTTCAGCAGTGGAGGTTATGTTCCTTTGTCTGACGACGGACTTTCTGTTAAAGGCGAATTCAAACATTCTTACAGCGGCTGGTCAATACCACGTGAATGGACAATTGAATGTTTTTGTATGGAAGGTCCGAAGCTTGTTAAACGAGGTAACTATTATTATCTGACAGTTGCAGAAGGTGGAACTGCTGGTCCGGCGACAAGTCACATGGTAATTTCTGCACGTTCAAAGTCCCCTTTTGGTCCCTGGGAGAATTCGCCATACAACCCTATCATTAGAACAAAAGAAAGTTCTGAAAGATGGTGGTCTCAAGGGCACGGTACTTTATTCGAAGACGCAACAGGAAATTGGTGGATGGTTTTTCACGGATATGAAAATGGACATTATAATATGGGTCGTCAAACTTTACTTCAACCCATTGAATGGACAGATGATGGTTGGTATAAAACACCAGACGGTATTAAAACAGATGAACCAATTATAGGAATCCATCCCGCCAAAGGCGGGGAAAGATCTGCAGGAGAAATTTCAAACGCAGCGTTTTCTTTAAATGATAACTTTGAAGGCAGAGAGTTAAAACCTCACTGGAAATTCTTTGGCGAATACGATACCAGCAAATTCTATTTGGTTGATAATAGTTTAGTTATTAATGCTAAAGGTCATTCTGTTGGCGAAAGTTCTCCGTTACTTTGCATCCCGTCAGACCACTCATATATAACACAGGTTGAATTAATTATTGAAGGAGAAGCAACCGGAGGATTAGTACTTTTTTATAACGAGAATGCTTATTCCGGAATATTGGCAGATAAAGAAAATATTTTAGCTAATCTTGGGGGCTGGCAGTTTACAACCGAGAAAGAAGTAATTAAAAATCACGTATTCCTTCGCCTCAAAAATATTAATAATACTGTTGATATGTATTACAGTATAGATGGGGAAAACTGGAATAAAATAGAAAGTTCTCTCGAAGTTTCTTCTTTACATCATAATGTACTCGGTGGTTTTTTAAGCTTACGGATTGGTCTTTGCTCTATTGGAGATGGGAAAGTTAAATTCAAGAATTTCATTTACAAACCTGTTAAATAAACTGATATGGGAATTTCAGAGAAAAGGGAAAAAATATTAGGGAAAATCTGATTATGGAAAAACATTTTAAAACTATTTTAGTCATTCTCATCGGCTTGTGTATATCCAATATATTTGCACAATCTCCTGAACGGATAATCAATCTTGATTTCAATAAGGTCAAAGGTCCCCTTAATACAAAGTTCAATGAATGTGTTGGCGCAGGTAGAGCCAATGAAGGCTTGCGGGCTGATTGGCAGCAGCAATTGGCGTACGTGAAGAAAGAATGCGGTTTCAAATATATCCGTATGCATGGATTGTTGACTGATGACATGGGCGTTTATCGTGAAGATAGAAATGGAAAACCGGAATATAATTATCAGTATGTAGATGTGTTATTCGATTTTATTCTTAGCATCGGAATGAAGCCTTTTGTTGAATTAGGATTTATGCCTGAAGCATTGGCAAGTGGGAGAGAAACTATTTTCTGGTGGAGAGGAAATGTAACTCCGCCTAAAGATTATAAAAAGTGGGAAGAGTTAATCCGCAATCTTACACTTCATTTTACTGAACGCTATGGTGCTGATGAAGTTAAGACATGGTACTTTGAAGTTTGGAATGAACCCAATCTCACACCGGGTTTCTGGACAGGAACGCAGGAAGAATATTTTAAATTATATCAATATTCTGTTAATGCAATAAAAAGTGTTAACAAGGAATTTAAAGTAGGTGGTCCCGCTACTGCCGGCGCAGCCTGGGAAATTGAAATGATTGAGTTTTGTAAAGAGAACAATCTTCCAATAGATTTTATAAGTACTCATGCATATGGAGTTAAGCAGGGTTATCTCGATGAATTTGGAAACTCCGGAACTGTACTTGACCAAAACCCGATGAGTGTTAGCCAGGATGTTCTGAATTCAAGAAATGAAATTGCCAGCACCTCTATGCCGAATTTAGAACTGCATTATACTGAATGGAGTTCTTCATACACACCTGCTGATCCTATACACGATAGTTATCATGAAGCAGCATACATTTTACAAAAACTAAAACAAGTCGGAAATGCTGCTCAGTCAATGTCATACTGGGTATTCACAGATATTTTTGAAGAACCCGGACCTCGCTTCACTCCTTTCCATGGCGGTTTTGGTTTATTAAATTATCAAGCAATCAACAAGCCTGCTTTCTATTCATATCAATTCATGAACAAACTTGGGAAAACAGAGTTGGTAAACAATGATGCTTCTTCCTGGGCATGCAAAGATGAAAAAGGAAATGTACAAGTACTTCTTTGGGATTTTACAATCACACATCCCGGTGATTCTGTAAATAACCAGGTTTATTATATCCGCGACTTGCCTGCAAAATCAAAAGGAAAAGTAAAAATAAATATCTCCGAAATTCCTGCAGGTTCATATATACTTGAAATCTATAAAGTTGGATATCGTGCAAACGATCCTTATACAGCATATTATGATATGGGCAGACCTAATCAACTAACAAAAGAACAGGTACTGAAACTAAAAAAACTAAGCGATGGTTCTGCAATTTCCAATGAAAAAATTCTAGTAAAAACCAATGTACCTTTTCAGAAGGAACTGGATATTCGTGAGAACGATGTATTCCTGATTACAATGAAGAAGCAATAGAGAGTAATGTACAAAATGGATTGTGCAGGAAATCTATGTAGTCCGGCTGGACTTTGAGTTGTACGATCCTTCTATCCAGTGAATAATGAATTCCCTCTGTTACTTTGCTCATAAGTTTCCTGAATTAATTAGAAAAGTTAATTTAATATCTGGTTTTTAAATTCCTTCGGACTCACACCCACTTCTTTTTTGAACAGGCGAGAAAAGTATGGTGGGTTTTCAAAACCCAAGCTGTAAGTATGTGTTATTAGCTTATATTCACTTTATATTTGCGGGTTAAAAAAAATTAAAAAACAATATGAAAAATTTTATTCTATTTTCGATTCCGGCACTAATATGGGGATCTACCTGGCTTGCAATTAAGTATCAGCTTGGAGTTGTTGATCCGTTAGTCTCCGTGAGTTATAGATTTTTATTGGCTGCAATAATTCTATTTGCATACTGCAGCTTAACCCGGATGAATCTAAAATATCCCGTAAAGCAACACTTTTATATAGCATTACAAGGTTTGTTATTGTTCGGCGTAAACTACTGGCTGGTTTATTTAGCAGAAATTCATCTGGAAAGTGGATTAGTTGCTGTTCTATTCTCTACAATAATTTTCTTTAACATTCTTAATGGTACCATATTTCTAAAATCCAAGATCAATTTAACTGTCCTGTTAAGTTCACTTATGGGATTTATAGGTATTACATTGGTTTTCAAAGATCAACTGTTTGGTTTTACCTTTTCCAGTGAAGAGTCTTCAGCTCTACTTTTGGCAGGAGTTAGCGTAGTTACAGCCTCATTCGGCAATATTACCTCTGCATATAATCAGAGAAACAAACTCCCGGTTATTCAAACCAATGCTTTTGGAATGCTCTACGGTTCCTTACTTATGTTGTTATTAGCTTTGGTAACAGGTAAGTCTTTTAATTTTAATTTTTCATTGCCTTACATTGGTTCGCTGATATATTTAGCTATATTCGGATCGATAATAGCCTTTTCAAGTTATCTAACTCTCCTTGGCAAGATCGGGGCTGACAAATCTGCTTATGTAACTCTTGTTTTTCCAATAATCGCATTGGTTTTGTCTACAATATTTGAGGGTTACTTGTGGGATGTGTATGCAATAATTGGTGTTATACTGATTACTCTTGGAAACTTTATGGTGCTAAAAAGAAAGAGAAAAAATCCAGGCAATTAAATCAATTCATAACCTGATTCTTAAATTCCTTCGGGCCCATACCCACTTCTTTCGTGAACAGCAGTAATGGAAGCAGGTTGGGATTCGAGAAAAATAAGAAGCATCAACATTATTCAATTTGGGAAGGGAAATTTCGTTTTGCAACCTGGACATATTTTACTTCGCAGTTTTGACACTTTTATGTATTGACCCTTCAAACATATTGTATGCGTAGTTGTTAAGAAATAAAATCATTCCAGCCATCTTGCCAACCGGATTTCGAAATTTAGGTGTTTTTGCACTTATCAGTTTTATTATGACATTGACTACTGTATCAGGCTGTTCTGCATTTTCCATACTTTTTTTAAAATAAGCTTTAACTTGTTTTCTGTATAAATCATACTCTGCAATATTGCCATTTGATGATACTGTATTATACCCCAGATTGGTTTTAGACCACATCGGTTCTACCATATTAATCTTGATTTTAAACTGATTTAACTCAAAGCGTAAAGATTTAAAATATCCTTCCAAAGCGTGCTTTGAAGCCGAATAAAAAGACTTACCAGGTAGTCCTATTAAACCCATAATTGAACTAACAGTTATAATTTGTCCACTCTTCTGTTTTCTAAAATAGGGTAAAATAGAATTTGTTAAATTAACAGTTCCCCAGAAGTTTGTTTCAAATTGCTGTTTGCCTAATTCAACAGAGGTTTCTTCGGCAAGTCCTGTAAGCATGTATCCTGCATTATTTATCAGCACATCCAGGTGCTGAATTTGTCCGTACAATTGCTCTGCAAAAGATTCGATTGATTTGTCATCAGAAATATCCAACGACAATAATTTAAAAGGCAATTTGCTTTGATATTTTTCCGGATTTCGGCTTGTGCCGATTACATTATATCCATTTTCATGTAGCTTGTTGGCGATAAGCAGTCCAAAACCTGAGGATGCTCCTGTTACTAAAATTGTTTGTTTCATTTTCTTTTATTTCTTTTGTTCATTATATTTACTTGTATTATGCAAGTGAATATATAGATAGAACTTTCAAAATGCAAGTGGACTTAATATTATTATGACTAAAGTCAAGAAAAGATCAAATTGCCCTATTAGTCAATCCCTTGATATCTGGGGAGACAAGTGGTCGCTGTTGATTATCAGGGACCTGATGTTTGCTAAAAAGTGCACCTACGGCGACTTTTTAAAGTCACCGGAAGGAATAGCTACCAATATTTTAGCCTCCAGACTGCATGCGCTGGAAGAAAACAAAATTATTGAAAAATTAGACCATCCTGATAGCAAAGCAAAAGTGTTATACAAGCTAACCAGAAAAGGGATTGACTTACTTCCCATAATGATTGAAATAAATTTATGGGCTGAAAAATATTTTTCTACTATACCGGAAGACAGAAAAGCAATGATAAAAGAGATGAAAAAGGATAAGCCCGGATTTATTAAAGCGATGACGAAAGAATTGGAAGGTTTGAAGTAGTACTTGTTACCATGTAGTTATAGACTGTTCAGGAGAAAGTTAAAGTCTGCAAATGAAAGTGTTCTCCCCCTTTATTAAGTGTTATACTCAATATTATACTCATTTTAATTGAGTCCTTTATAACTTCTCCAACAACTCCTTCATATCCTCCGGCAGTTCGGAATCAAACCTCATAAATTCTTTTTTTTGTGGATGAAAGAAACCAAGTGTTTTTGCATGAAGAGCCTGTCTCGGCATTATTTCTAAAAGATTTTCAATTCTGCTTTTCATTTTAGGCAATGTTGATCCATGAACAATTTTCCTTCCGCCATAAGTTTCATCTCCAAAAATGGGATGATTTATTCCTGAAAGATGAACCCTGATTTGATGTGTCCTTCCTGTTTTCAAATTTAATTTAAGATAAGTTGCAAACTCAAATCTCTCGACTACTTCATATAAAGTTGTTGCAGCTTTTCCTTCCGTTTTACCTGTCTGCCGATCAGGCAGACTGATTGCAAATTTTTTCCTATCGCTTTTACTTCGTACAATGTTAGTTGAAATTTCTCCTTTATTATCTTTAATAATTCCCCAGCAAATTGTCCTGTACTCTCTTTCGGCAGAATGCTTTGAAAATTGTTCCGCAAGCTTTGCATGAGTAAAATCATCTTTGGCAACAACAAGAAGCCCGCTTGTATTCTTATCGATCCGGTGAACAATCCCCGGTCTTCCCGGTTCATTCAATCCGCTTAAGCTTTTTGTATGATGAAGAAGAGCATTTACAAGTGTTCCCGTATAATTTGCATAAGCAGGATGAGCAACCATTCCTGCAGGCTTATTTACAACAAGCAGGAATTCATCTTCATAAACAATATCGAGCGGTATTTCTTCCGGTTCGGCTTCTTCCGGACGGGGAGTTATCGGGTGTGATGCTTCAATTATATCGTTAGGCAGAACTGTATAACTTGCTTTTGCTTTCTTACCGTTAACAATTACAAGACCGGCTTCAATTAATTTCTGGATTCTTGATCGGGTGGCATTTTCAATCTGGCTGGCAAGGAAAACATCGAGCCGTTCTTTCTTCTTCCCGGCTGGAACTTCAATCCGGTATCTTTTTTCCTTTATCAGTTTCGCCATTAGAATTTTCTTTCCCGTTATTTACGGAAATATTACTTTCTCCGAGAGGATTATCCGTAATTTGATTTACAACCTGTTGACCAGCGCTCTCAACCTGCAATCCTGCTTCAACAGTTTGAGTTTCTGTTTCTTTATTATGCCTTTTATAAAAAAGAATAAGGATCAGCACTCCTATTGAAACTGCTGCATCCGCAAAATTGAATATGGGCCAGCGGTCGTAGCTTCTTCCAAAGAAAGAAACATTGAAAAAATCAAAATCTAAAAAGTCGACAACCTTACCGTAAAACAACGGTGCATAATCGTATATTATGCCGTAAAACATTCTATCTATAAGATTGCCTACAGCACCGCCAAGAATAAATGCTATTGCAAAACGAAGACTTAAACTCTGGTTTCTTATAAGGTACAGATATATGAACAATCCTACGCTTGCGAAAAAGGAGAAAAGCGATATCCACAACTTAACTTCGGTTCCCGGATCGTATCCAAAAGCCATTCCCGGATTTTCTATAAAAGTCAGTCTGAAGAAATCGCCTATTATAGGAATCCTTTCCCCGGTACGCATACCTTCAAAATGAATATTGAATACAGGTAGTGAAAATCCCTTAACAAAAATTTTGGAGACCTGGTCTAAAATAACTACAGCAAAAGAAACTAATAATATTCTCAATTCTAATTCACAATTACAATTACAATAAAAATATCCTGGTATCTAATTTTACTAACCTCTTTCCTTCTTTTGCTTCATTGGAAGACAAAGCTGGCTGTGAGGAACTGCTTCAAGTCGTGCTTTGGGAACTAACGGGCAGGTTTCACAAAGGTGCTGAGGCTCTTCAACACATTCTACACAAATTCCATATGTACCGGTTTCAATTCTTTTAAGAGCATCTTCAAGATAACCGAGAAACTTATTTTCTCTTTGAGCATAAAGAAAAGTTTTTTCTCTTTCCATTGCATCGGTTCCCTGTTCAGCCATGTGAAGCGAATAGGGAGAATTTTCATTTATATATTCACCGGTTGTAGGATCCAGCATTTGTTCTTTCAGGTTCTGCAACTGCTCTATTATCTCATCTCTTTTCCCAAGAATAATTTCCTTGAAATGTTCAAGGTCTTTTTTACTGTAACCTTTAATTGATTCAATCTTGATTTTTGCTTCAACAACAGGCTTAGCCTGTTCGGTTTTTACTTTACTCAGAACTTTTACTTTTTTCTCAGTTTTTTTCTTTACCGGAGCAATTATCTTCTTTGCAATTACTCTTTTCACAGTAGTTTTTTTCGCCGTACTTTTAGCCATACTCTCCTTTTTCTTTACAGATTTTTTAGTGGATGATTTTATCGTTTTCTTTTTCAAAGCCTTTTTAGAAGACGCCGCAACTTTCTTTTTCTTTTCAGCTTTGGCTGATTTCTTTTTAGAAACTTTTTTAGGAGCGGATTTTTTCGATTTGGTTTTTTTTGCCATTCTCGGCCTCCTTAGTTAAAAACTCACTTTTTCTATCTGAATAGTACAGTTAAACTCACCAATTTCCCAATCCTGCTTGTGTTGCAAAACAAGTTTATCATTTCCATTTTTAATCTCACCGGAAATTAAACTTTCTGCAAGGGTTTCAGTTGAAACATAATTTTGAAAAGAATTTACAGCATCGACAAGTTTTTCACTTCCATTAAAGAATATCTTAATTCTATCGGTAACTTCAAAGCCTGCATCCTTCCTCATATTTTGTATCCTGTTCACAAACTCCCTCGCTAACCCTTCGTTTATCAACTCTTTAGTAAGTTCAGTATCTACAGCGACAGTTACCCCGTTTTCGCTTTCAACAACCGTGTCCTTAATTTCCGAACTTACTATTTCAACATCTTCTGAAGATACTAAAATTTTCTCGTCTTCTATATTTAATTCAATTTTTTCGCCGGACTCAATTTTTGAAATTTCTTCTTTACCAAATGATTTTATATTCTCAGCAACTCGTTTTACTTTTTTACCGAACTTTGGTCCGATTGATTTGAAATTAGCTTTGGCAGATTTACTTACAATTTCAGAATCATCATCAAGCACAACAAGCTCTTTAACATTTACCTCATCGAGTATAACGCTTTTCATATATTTTAAAGCATCTCTTTTGGTTTTATCGACAACTACCATAATTTTCTTTAAAGGCTGTCTCACCTTCAGGTTTGCTTTTGCACGCATTGTTCTTGTAAGATAAACTACCTGCTGGGCAATTTCCATTTTTTCTTCAAGCTCTCCATCATTATAAACAACTTCCGGCAGCTTTGAAAGGTGAACCGACTCAAACGGCTCTTTCTTTGTTATGGAATTCAAGTTTATGTAAATCTCATCAGCAAGAAAAGGAGCAAAAGGAGAGAGAAGCTTACAAATAGTAACAAGACATTCATAAAGAGTTTGATATGCTGAAAGTTTATTATTATTCATTTCGGATTTCCAGAAGCGTCTCCTGCATCTTCTCACATACCAGTTTGAAAGATGATCGATCGTAAAGTTTGAAACTGCTCTTGCAGCTTTTGTAACATCGTAAGCATTCATTAAATCAGTGTATTCTTTAACAAGAGAATTGAGTTTCGAGATTATCCACCTGTCTATTTCGGGTCTTTTCTGATAAGGAATTAAATCTTCTTTAAATGTGAACTTATCAATATTAGCGTAAAGAGCAAAGAAAGAATATGTATTTAGCAGAGTACCGAAAAATTTTCTTTGAGTTTCTCCGAGAGCTTCTTCATCAAAAAGAGTCGGTCTCCACGGCGGACTATTAGTAATGAGATACCATCTTGTCGCATCAGCTCCATATTTATCAAATAACTGAAAAGGATCGACAGTATTGCCGCGGGTTTTGGACATCTTCATACCTTTTTTGTCCAAAATCAATTCATTCACAATAATGTTTTTGTATGCAACATTATCAAACAACATTGTAGCAATTGCATGAAGTGTGTAGAACCAGCCTCGTGTCTGGTCAATTCCCTCACATATAAAATCTGCAGGAAAGAATCTCTTTTCAAAAAGCTCTTTATTTTCAAAAGGATAATGATACTGTGCAAAAGGCATTGCGCCGGAATCAAACCAAACATCAATCAGCTCAGGAGTTCTTTTGTAAATCTTCCCATTTCTTTCGAAGAATACTTTATCAACAAAAGGTTTATGGAGATCAATATCTTTTATTTCGTTTACAGAAGTTCTTTTTCCACCTGCCCCGACCTTGTCGGGGTTTTCTTCGATAAAACCTTTCTTAAGCTCTTCAATACTACCGACGGCAAACGTATCTCCATCTTCGCTAATCCAGAGTGGAAGAGGAGTTGCCCAAAATCTATCCCGTGAAAGTGCCCAATCTTTATTTTCTTCAAGCCAGTTTCCAAACCTGCCTGCGCCTACTTCAGGCGGCTGCCAATTAATTGTTTTATTCAGTTCAACCATTCTGTCTGCAACCGAGGTAGTCCTGATAAACCATGATTCGCGTGCATAATAAATTACAGGAACATCTTCGTGACGCCAGCTAAACGGATAAGAGTGAACAATAGTTCCTTTCTTAAATAACTTTCCTTCCTGTTTAAGCTTATAAATAATATCGTTGTCAGCATCTTTTACAAACTTGCCAACAAAATCTGTCACTTCTTCTGTAAACAGTCCGCCTCTTGTAACCGGCTGAAGCATAGGAAGATTATATTTTTTAGAAAGCTCATAATCATCCTGACCAAAAGCAGGCGCTATGTGAACAATGCCCGAACCATCTTCAGTGCTTACAAAATCACCAAGAGTAACATAAAATGCTTTCTTACCTGCCTTGCCGTCAGGCAGGTCCGGTTTCACATATTGAAGGAGTTGCTCGTATTCCGTTCCTTCGAGTGCTTTGCCTTTCATCTCCTGAAGTATTTCGTATTCACCTTCAACTACCGAAAGTCTTTCTTTTGCAAGAATGATTTTTTTATCGTTATGTTTGATTTTTACATAATCAACACCAACACCAACTGCAAGTGCAACATTTGAGATTAATGTCCACGGTGTCGTTGTCCAAACAAGAAAGAACTCGTCCATATTTTTGATTTTAAACAAAACATAAACGGAAGGGTCTTTTGTTTCCCTGTAACCAAGGGCAAGCTCGTGAGATGAAAGAACTGTTTCGGACTTAGGATCCTGCGGGACAATCTTATAATCTTTATAGATAAGTCCTTTATCAAAAAGAGTTTTTAAAGCCCACCAGACAGATTCTATATATTCATTTTTAAGCGTAATGTATGGCGAGTGGAGATCGACCCAATACCCCATTCTTGTCGTCATCTTTTCCCAAAGATCGAGATACTCAAAAACTGAGTCGCGGCAAGCCTGGTTATATTTTTCTACACCGTATTCGGCAACTTCACTTTTATGTTTAATGCCTAACTTTTTTTCAACTTCTATTTCAACAGGAAGACCATGAGTATCCCAGCCGGCTTTTCTTTCGACTTTGTATCCCTGTAGGGTTTTATAACGACAGACAAGATCTTTCAAAGCTCTCGACATTACATGGTGAATGCCGGGTTTGCCGTTTGCTGTCGGCGGACCCTCATAAAAAGTAAAAGATTTCTTTTCGTCTCTTGAAGATATACTCTTCTCAAAAATCTTATTCTTTTCCCAGAAATCTAAAATCTTTTGCTCTGTTTCCGGGTAATTTATTTTATCTAAATTCTGCTTAAACATCATTCAACAAATAATTAAACGTTCTCATATTTTCTTATCAATTCTTTTTCTGCCTGGATAAAATCCTTCAGTTCATTTTCAATCTTGTTTTTTTTAAGCATTATCTCTTTTGCGGTTATTTCAGCATCATTGATTATCTTTTTTGCTTCAATCTTCGCTTCTCTTATATCAAGTTCGGCTTCTTTCTTTGCATCCTTTAATTCGCTCTCATATACCTCGAGCTTTTCTTTTATAACTGCTATTTCCTTCTCAAGAGTTAATACTTCTGATATCGCCATACCAAAGAAAGCCATTGCACCGAGAGTTACGTTTCTTAAACTATAGAGAATAAGATTCTCCGTCAAAAGTTCATTCGCAGAAAAATAGTCTCTGAAAAAAGCTATTATCATAATACCTATAATGGTAGCGGCA